>JAGNMH010000297.1 GCA_017991275.1 Acidobacteriota bacterium | reverse complement strand
GTTCAGCGCGACCGGATTGAAGCGGTTGGCTGGAATTTTGTTGCCTGGGAACGGATCACGCTGAACGCGCGCGCCGTTCTGTCGAGCAGTCGCGGGGTCGTAGATCACGATGCTGGGCAACAAAGCTGAAAAATCACCCTCACGCATTGCCAAAGTCGGCACCGTGAAAGAAGCCGGTTCCTGGAAAGCGTCTTTCAATCCTTCGTATGCAAAAAAGAAAAATGTGCGGTCGCGCCCTGTCCAGATTGGTTTGCCGCCAGTGCCAAAACGAGGCAACACGACCGGCCCGCCAATCGTCCCGCCATAACGGTTGTAGCGTGTCGTATCACGCGGGCGATTGTTGAAATTTGAAAAGAAATTGTTGGCCGACAAAATGTCATTGCGTACGAATTCGTATCCAGTTCCGTGAAATTTGTTTTGGCCGCTGCGCATGGTGACGTTAATCGTCGCTCCGGCAGTGTGCGATTGCTGACCGTCGAAGCTGGCGGTCTCAACCTTGAATTCTTGCACGGCGTCGGCTGGTGGCACATAAGCCACACGTCGTCCGCTCGCTGCATTGGGCGTGCCATCCAGGGAGAATTCGTTGCCGCCCGGCGCGCCGTCGGCAACAACAGAAGACGTGCCGCCATTATCAAAGGGGCGTGAGAAAAGCAGGTCGCCAGTGTACGCAATGCCAGGAGCCAGCCGCGTTAACACGAATGGATTTCCATCAGAAAGCGGCAGTTCAGAAATGCGTCGGCGATCAATGACCTGACCCGCAGAGGCCGTGTTGGTTTCCAACAGCGAGGCCTCGGCAGTGACATTGACAGATTCGGTTACGGCTCCGATTTCCAGTGTTATGTCCAGTTGCAGTTTGTCACCGACCCGGACTTCTACGTTCTGGCGAATAGATTTTTTGAAGCCCTTGGCCTCAATAGAAAGCGTGTAATTGCCAGGTATCAGAAAAAGCGACTGGTATTCTCCGGTGTCGCTGGTTATGGCGCTGGCTGAAGTGTTTGTGGCTACGTTTGTAACTGTGACCTGTGCGCCAACGACCGCCGCGCCCGAGCTTTCTGTAACGCGACCTGCGATAGAGCCGCGAAATTCCTGGGCAAAAGCGGTGCCGGTACAAACAAGAAATGCAAAAAGCAGGTAATTGATCCTGATAAATTTAAGAGCAGGCATTGTGATTTCTCCGTGATGAGTCAGTTGATGGGCTGACAGTGTCAGCCAAATTTGTCACCGAAAACTGTACTCAAAGATAGAGCTTCAATCTTTGAGTACGGCTTTACAGCGACAACAGAATCATCATCCCGGCTTTTGCTAGCTTACGTTTTCTTTTTTCTTCACCGATCTCCAGCAGGTGCGGATACTGCCGGATTGGTTCTTGTAGAGATTTCGAGTCAACCAGAATTGGTCTAACAAACTCGCAGGGATTATATGCCGTCAATTCGGAACTGTCACAGGGGATTCTGGCGGCTTACAAATAAAAAAGCGCACTGTGGAGGATGCTTGGTCCCAACACGGCGCGCTGAATTTTTGGCAATAAGTTGGTTGCTTACTTTAGCTTTGAATTTCGCTCAAGTAGGTGCTGATACCAGCATCAGCAGCCGCCAATGCCGCGGCGAGTTTCTTTGCTTTAGAGGAGTCTTTAACCAGTTTGGCTTTTGCCGCCCCATCAACAGCGGTGTCTGCCTTTTTTTCCTGTTTTGCCGCCTTGGTAGCAAGAATGGCGGCGGCGGTTTTCAATCCGTTCTGGGCAATAATCAAAGCGATAGTTTCTTTGTCCATCGAGTAAATCTCCTTGTTGTCTGACAATGGTTGATGTCCGTATCAGTTGGCGAAAATTACGTCGGCAAGCTTTCAACCAACTGATCTATTTCTTCTCGCGTGTTGTACAGATGCGGCGAGATTCGCAATCGGCCAAGCCGCGGCGTTGTGATGATACGACGGTCGTTCAGAATACGATATAGATGATCTGCTGAAAATTTATCGTGGCGACAACAAATTACGGCAGAAGCTTCTTCAGGACGGCGCGAACTGACGACTTGATAACCTCGTTCAATCAGTTGCTCGCTTAGGTAATTGCCGAGTTCTAGCAGGTGCTTTTCAATTCTTTCCAGACCAACGTCTAAAAATAATTCGATGGATGCGCCCAACCCAACAATGCCTGTCGTGTTCAGCGCACCCGGTTCAAATCGTTGTGCGTTTGGCGCGTAAGGCTGATCCTGGCTGCTGAAATCGAATGGCTTGGCCAGGGAAGTCCAGCCAACGATTGTAGGTTTAATGCGTTCCATCGCTTGGCTGGAAATGTAAAACAAGGCGACGCCATCCGGCCCCAGCAAGAATTTGTGAGCATCAGCCGAGAGCGCATCAATCGAACAGGCTTGCACATCCAGCTTCAACGCGCCCAAACCTTGAATCGCATCAACGACGAACAGCACTCCGCTTTCCCGGCAGTGACGTCCAATCGTTGCCAGATCATTGCGAAAGCCGCTGGCGAATTCCACGAAGCTTAAACTGACGACGCGGGTGCGCGAATCAATCAAGCTCAGAATTTCTCCGGTTTCCAAGCGCCCATCGCGTTCGCGAGCCATGCGCAGTTCGACCCCAAACTCGCGGCAGATTCTTTTCCAGGGAACAATGTTGGCAGGGAACTCGCAATCAGCTGTGACTATGTTGTCACCCGATTTCCAGTCAATGCCATTCGCTACGAATGACAAGCCGGAAGATGTGTTCGGAGCGAAAGCAATCTCTTCGACTTCGGCATTTATGAGTTGCGCCGCCAGTTGCCGGACTTTTTTGATTCGGTTGCCCCACTTTTCATAATAAACCAGTCCGTGATTCAACAAGTCGGATGTGTATTCCAGCATTCGTTCGGCTACTGGCAGCGAAATCGGACAAACGGCTGCGTGGTTTAAGTAAACGTGATTTTGGGTAACTGGAAAAAGCTTTCGGATTTCAGGAGTCATAGTTTGAAACAAGTACGGATTTCGCCAACTTTGATTTTGCGGTGATTGAAAATTGTCGTTCGTGAATAATTTGAAAGTTGGGCTAGTTGATTGTCATCCAGCAGTCCAAGCTGGCGTAGCGTTTCGATGACGAGCGGATCGCGCGCTCGGTGGGTGTCACCATCTTCGATCTTGATGGCGATGCCCAGTCCTTTCGGGTATTTAGAGCAAGGTATGACTCCGAGCAGTTGAACGCCTTCAGCTCCGACTTTTGAAACGATCTGACCGTGTGCCGCGCGCATCAAGTCGGTGTCCAGCCTATTGTGTGAACCTCCAACCATTTCTGGAAATTTAGTCATAGCGTCAACAACTTTTTCAGCGGCTCCAGCTAGTTCCGGTTTTATGTTTGTGTGACGAACTCCGACCAGCCGTGCGTAGCTGCGAGCCATTCCCAGTATGCTGACGCCAAAAACTGGCGCGCTGCAACCATCAATGGCAATTCTGATCTCATCAGTCGGAACTTCGGCAAATTCTGCCAGTATGGAAAGAATCTGTTGCTGAATTCGGTGTTGCGGATTTACGTAATCAGCAGTCGGTTCTCCAATAAATTTGGCCAGCGCCAGCATTCCGCTGTGTTTGCCGGAACAGTTGTTGTGAAGATTTTGCGGCTGGCGATTTTCGGCAATTAACTGGCGCGCCTTCGATTCATCAAAAGGGAAGTGCGCTCCGCAAAGCAGTTCTGATTCCGTCGAACCGATCTTTGTGAGAATTGAACTCACCGTTTCCAAATGAATGCTTTCGCCGCTGTGCGAAGCTGTGATCACGGCCAATTCTTTAGGTGTCAGTTTGAAATGATCTGCTGCTCCAGTGGCAATGATCGGAATAGTCTGAAAAGGCTTTGCCGCCGAACGATACCAGCAAGGAGTCTTGATATTTCCCAAGCTGGCGACAATATGTCCCTCAGAGTCAACTATGGCAATGAAACCCCGATGAAGCGATTCAGTATTCAAACCGCGCGTGATTTCTACTAAGGGCATGGCTTGGATATGACCCTCTTGATTGTTGCCTTGCCAATAATTCTGAGTACGCATGGCTTGATGATAATCAGCCAGCCCTGAAAAGAAAATCGCCGCTCGAATTTGTTTTCGAGCGGCGAGAGCGTAAAGGAGATTATAGAAAGCAAGTTATCGTTTGCGAGATTTGGATGGCCCCATTTTCAAAACACTTAACTTGATTTTCCGGCGCCCAAACTGACGGGCTTCGTGGTTATCAGGAACCCAAACATCAATAATGTTGCCCTTAATTCTTCCACCAGTGTCGTGAACAGTGTAAACCCCGGTGTATTTGCCTGATTTGATCTGAACCACAGAACCCAGCGGAAGTACACGCGGGTCTGCTGCGATCACGCCACGGCGAACGTGTGTGCCGCTACGAGTACGGCCTTTCAAAGCGTAAGCGGTTGCGTGAAATGTCATCTGCTCGCCCAAATCATCATCAGGCAATGAAAACGCGCTAGCATCAATTTTCGATTCGCGCGCGGTCACATTGAGATTTGGAGCAGGACTTTTCGGTTTGATTTTTGGCGCAGCAGCTTCAGATTCGCGGCTCGGTTCAGCCTTCGCATCGCTCTTAACCTTGACTGGGGATTCAGAAGTCAAAGCAACTTTATTATTGAGGTCGTTATTTGATTGCGGGCTAGATAAAGAAGATTCTGTCACTTGTTTTTGTGACGGTATGGGTGAAGTCTGATTTTGAGCATTTGCTCCGAAATGGAGCGCAATTGACAAACAAGCTGTGCAAGCAATTCCCACGGATTTGTTAAAGGTCGTAATCATATGATCCATTCGTCTCCTTGTTAGGGGTTAACACTATCTTTCAACCAACGCTTCCCCTCTGTGTGGATCAAACACAAAAGGCCTCAATCAAAACTATCCCCGCTCTATCTTCAGCGGACTCAGCAATGACTGAGTTAGGGGCATCTATTCACGTTTACCTTGTTTCACTCATTCGTTTGAGCTTCGTAGCGGCTTGAGACTTCAACCGCAACGTGAAAGAACTTCACGGCGTTGGTAGAAGAACTAAATCAACACGGCCGAGAGTATAGCATCCGAAATTTTGAACAAAAGGGCACGATTTGGTGTGAGAGGCTAACTTTAGTGTTACGGGTGTGTTAGGTGGGGAAAATTTTTCTCGATTTGGGAATAAGTCGCGTAAAAAAGACGGAGTGGTTTGAAAAGGAACAGCGTAGCAGTTTTGCAACTGTATGATACTGTATCATCCATTTTTTCGTATTCGGGATGGATTTACCAATTCCAGGTTAAATTTTGGATGAAAAATTCTCTCAACTGGAAGCTAAATCCGACAGAGTTACAGCCAATTCGGAGCTTGAAACTGTAGCGGTACCAACTTTACCAACAACGACTCCAGCGGCATGATTGGCCACAATTGCTGCTTCAATTGCATTTGCTCCGGCGGCCAGAGCCAGTGCAAGCGTAGCAATTACTGTATCACCGGCTCCAGTTACGTCATAAACTTCGCGGGCAACTGTTGGAATGTGAGTCAGCTTGTCTTCGGCATCCAGCAAACTCATCCCGTGTTCGCCGCGGGTAATCAACACATGGGCGCAGTTCAGCAATTTACGAATTCGATGGGCAGCGGCAATTAACGATGCGTCGTCAACAATCTCAATCCCGCTGGCTCGTTCAGCCTCGGGCTGATTGGGAGTTATGAAGCTGACTTTTTGATAGCTCAGGAAGTTTTTGATTTTGGGATCAAGGCAAATTATTTTTCCGGCTAAACGGGTTGAGGAAATTACAGATTCCAGTACACGTGGGGTCAGCAAACCTTTGTCGTAATCTGAGATGACAACTGCCTCGGATTCAGCCAGCGCGGAGTTGAAAGCAGCAATGATACGGTCTTCGATTTCGACTGAGACAGGTGACCGACTTTCGCGGTCTGCGCGAACCATTTGCTGACTGTGGGCCACGATTCGAGTTTTGCGGGTGGTCGGGCGTGTAGAATCAACGATCAAGCCATCAATTTGTGCGCCCTGTTCAATAAAACGTTTTTTCATTAACTTGCCAGCTTCGTCGTCCCCGACTATTCCAATCGGGGATGCCTTAGCGCCGAGTTCCAGCAGGTTTGAAACTACATTGCCTGCTCCGCCAAGGTGCCAGGATTCGCGTTTAACCTCAACCACAGGAACAGGGGCTTCAGGCGAAATGCGCTTCACTTCGCCCCAAATGAATTCGTCCAGCATCAAATCGCCGAGTACGATCAATCGGCGATTGGTAAAAAGTTTCAGGATTTGCAGAGCGCGTTGTTGGTTCATTTTGTTTGTCTGCCAAGTTTTGTTATCCAAATTCCGGTTTGCAAGTCATTGAAGAAAATGTAATTGCCAAAAATTCGAGCGCCGAAAGTAAAGGGCGCTTCCTGAGTTCCACCCGTCGGCAGGCCGGTTTTCAACCGAGCAATTTCGCGCCCCTGTTCAGCCAGATTGCCGAGCAACTTGCCTGAAATATCCAGCACACGCCCGCTGTCGCCGTAATAACCCATAGCCAGTAGATCGCCTTCAGCCCAGACATTGTAAGCGCCGCCTTCGGGCAAAACATATTCGGCTACGCGGCGAGGCGCAAAAATGTCAGTCACATCAATCACATGCAGCATTCCGCGACCTAGTCGCCGCCCGCTGCTTCCCGGATTAAGCTCAGCCGGAATGACTTCGTCGCCAACGAAGACGTAATCCTTATTACGGAAAACCTCGCGCGAACCGGCCAGCCAGCCTTTGCCGTAAAGGTCTGCGTGATTGAATCGAAACTGACTGACCAGTTTGGGATTTTCGGGACTGCCTCCGCGAAGCCCTGCGCCAACGTATCGTGGATTTCGCGCGCGATGCGCGTGCGCTCCGCTAAAATGGCGGCGAAGTGTCC
>JAGNMH010000296.1 GCA_017991275.1 Acidobacteriota bacterium | reverse complement strand
GTCCGAATCCGCCACGACCATCGCTGCCGGAGACCTCAACGATGACGGGCTGCCCGATTTGGTCGTGCCGCACCGCGATAACGGTCAGAGCTATCTTTTCATCAATGACGGCAAAGGCGGGTTCGCCGCAAAGCATCCGTTCGGCCCCGCCAAGTCGGCGACGCGCGCCATTGCGTTGGGCGATCTGAATGGCGATGGGCGGCTCGACATCATAATCGGCGATGAAGCGAGCGGCGGCGCGTTGCTTTATTTCAATCAAGGCAGTCTGAAATTTTCAGAGCCGCTGCCTCTGGCTGAGAAGACGGATAATCCTTACGCGATTGCCATTGCCGACCTGAACGGCGACGGCCAAGCCGACATTGTTTTGGGAAATGAAAAAACGCCCGGCGCGGCGCTCATCAATGAAGGCGCGGGGCGCAAATTCACGCTCGTCCGCTTTGGTGACAAGCAAGGTAACTTGCCGAGCAATGCCAATCTGTCGCCTCAAGAATCGGCGCGGCAGGGAACGCCAGGCGCTGTGTATGGACTGGCGATTGGCGATGTCAACGGCGACGGCTCGCCGGATATTGTCGCAGCGCGGTCAGGCGCTCCCAGCATGCTTTACTTCAACTCTCTGACGCTGAAACCGAAACCACGCTCGTCCAAATAGGAGGAACCGCCATGCCCTTTTCACGTCGCGGCTTTTTGCAGACAACGTTGGCCGCGTTGCCCGCCACAACGCTCGCGTCTGCACTTACCGCCGCACCCGAACAAAACTGGCCGATGTTTCGCGGCCCTGGCGGACGCGGTGTCGCCGACGGCTTTGCTACCAGCCTGACCTGGAAAGCCGACCCATCAAGCAAAGCGTCCGGCGTGTTGTGGCGCGCCGAAGTGCCGGGCTTGGGACATTCCAGCCCGATCATTTGGGGCAATCGAATTTTCGTCGCCACCGCTGTGCGGTTGTCCGGCAAAGCGCCGTTGAAAATTGGTCTGTACGGCAACAACGATGCGGCGGACGACAACGACGAACAGCGTTGGATGGTGTTGTGCTTCGATAAAAAAACCGGGCGGCGGTTGTGGGAGCGCACGCTGCACACTGCCAAACCCGCTGCCTCGCGTCACACGAAGGCGACGCACGCGAATACGACGATCAGCACGGACGGCAAACGCTTGGTCGTCTGCTTCGGTTCGGAAGGGCTGTATTGCCTTGACCTCAACGGCAAGCTGCTTTGGCGCAAAGACCTCGGCGTCATCAACATCAGCAAATACGGCATCGGTTGGGGCTTCGGCAGTTCTCCGGCGCTCTATCAAGACCGCATCGTGTTGCAGTGCGACGATCCCAGCAAGCCGTTCATCGCGGCCTTCAGTCTGGCCGACGGCAAAGAGTTGTGGCGAGTCGCGCGCACGGGCGATTGCGAACGCAGTTGGGGCACGCCGCTGATTCATCACGACGGCGCACGTACGCAAGTCGTCGCCAACGGCTGGCCGTTCATCGTGGCGTATGACCTGGCTGACGGCAAAGAACTCTGGCGGTTGCGCGGCGGCGGAGACAATCCGATTCCTACGCCGTTTGTGGCGGACGGATTGTTCGTCGTGACCAACGCGCACGGCGGCAAAGCTCCGCTGTTCGCCATTCGCCCGACATTGGCGCGCGGCGACATCTCGCTGGCCGAAGGCCAGACCAGCAACGAAGCGATTGTCTGGTGCGCGCCGAATGGCGGTTCTTACATTTCGACGCCGGTGGTGTATGGCGGATATGTTTACCTAGCCAATCACAATGGTGCGCTGCGTTGTTTCGATTTCAAGACGGGCGCGAAGATGTATGAAGAACGGCTGGGCGCGGGCGCAACGTGTTCGGCTTCGCTGACGGCGGCGGATGGCAAGATTTATTGCCCCGCCGAAGAAGGCGATGTTTACGTCGTCAAGCCCGGTCCGAAATTTGAAGTTCTGGCCAGGAACCCAATGGGCGAGCCGTGTCTGGCGACGCCCGCAATTTCACAAGGCGTGTTGTACTTCCGCACGGCTGCCAGCCTGATCGCGATCAAGTAGAGGTTCGTTTTGGTTTAGGCCTTCGTGGCCTTGCGAAAACAAAAAACAACAGTATCAACCCAGCGGAGAAGATCAATGAAACAACAGGCGACAATGCGACCCCTGCGGTATTCCATCAACGTCACATTGGACGGGTGCTGCGATCATCGTGCAATTCCCGCGGACGAAGAGTTGCATCGTCATGCGGTCAAGAACCTCGACCAAGCCGATGCCCTCCTCTTTGGGCGGGTGACTTACGAAATGATGGAGGCAGCGTTTCGGTCGCCGACGGAAGGATTGCTTGATTGGATGGAACCCTTTGCCCGGACGATTGACGCGGCGAAGAAGTGCGTTGTGTCCAGTACTTTGAAACAAGTTGATTGGAACGCGGAACTCTTGCGCGGTGATCTGGAGAAGGCTGTTCAGCAGCTCAAACAGAAACCAGGTAAAGGACTGTTCGTGGGAGGCGTGAAGCTCCCGCTGGCGTTGGCGGAGTTGGGGTTGATTGATGAGTACGAGTTTGTTGTGCATCCCCGGCTAGCGGGCCACGGCCCGACGCTATTCGCGGGATTATCGAAGTATGTTGATTTGAAGCTCATCAGCCGGTTGGAATTCGAGTCGGGGGCGGTGGCGCTGCGGTACGAGCCGAGAAGGTAGCCATCCAAGGCCAGAAACAAAGAAATAAATAAGAGGAGAATTTATGCTACGAATCGTTTTAGGCGTCATTGCCGGATTTTTTGCCTGGGTCGTTGTTTGGTTCGGAAGCGAGAAGGTTCTTTCGGCCGTTTGGCCGGAGTGGTTCGGCGCTCAACAACTCGCGTTCGAAGCGGCACTGACCAATGGCGGTCAGTTCAATCCGGACACGAAGTTTCTGCTCACGCATTGTGTTTGCGGTTCAATCGCTTCGTTGATCGCCGGATTTCTGGCCGCGCTAATCGCCGGTGAAAACAAACGCGCGCCACTGTTCCTGGGCTTTTTGCTGTTGGCCTTTGGTTTACTGAAAGCGGTTATGTCGTGGTCGCTTGTCCCACTTTGGTATCACGTTATCTTTACGATGCTGCTAATTTCAATGACGATTCTGGGCGGTTACAGTGCCGCGCGCGTGAGCAAGCGGTGATTTCAGCGAACAAACTGCTTGCTCACGGGCGTGGTACTGTAACCGTGATCCAAGTGTTATCCGAGATATGAAACTTGCTCTGATTCCGAAACCATAACTTTTTTGAGAAGGAGATGACTATGTTGCTGACACGCCGTTCATTTATGACGACTTCGCTGCTGGCATTGCCGGCAGCTTCGATGACATTCAAGCCGGAACAGAACTGGCCGCAGTTTCGCGGCCCCGCCGGGCAAGGCATTGCCGACGGCTTTCCGACTCGCGTCAACTGGAACGTGGATGCGACGGCAGGGAAGCTGGACGGATTGCTCTGGCGAACGGAAGTTCCCGGCCTGGGACATTCCAGCCCGATCATCTGGAAAGATCGAATCTATATGGCGACGGCGGTTCCGAAATCCGGCAAACCGTCGCTGCGCATTGGGCTTTACGGCGACATCAAACCGGCGAAAGACGACGAAGAGCAGCGTTGGCTGGTGCAGTGTTTCGACAAGAAAAACGGGAAGCTGAAATGGGAGCGGATGATTCGTGACGCCAAACCTTCGACGGTGCGCCACGAAAAAGCTTCGCACGCGAACACTACGCTGGTTACTGACGGCAAACGACTTGTCGGGTTTTTCGGCGCGGACGGACTGTATTGCCTGGATATGAAAGGCAAACTGCTCTGGCAAAAAGACCTGGGGCGGATCAACGTCACCTGGCGCAGCGTGGCTTGGGGATTCAGCAGCTCTCCGGCGCTGCACAAAGACCGCATCGTGGTGCAATGCGATGATCCGAAAGACCCGTTTGTCGCGGCTCTGAGTTTGGAAGATGGCAAAGAACTGTGGCGGACTTCGCGCAAAGGAGTTTGCGAAAACAGTTGGGGCACTCCGCTGATTCATTCCGACGGCGCACGCACGCAAATTGTCGCCAACGGTTATCCGTACATCGCGTCTTACGATCTGGAAACCGGCAAAGAGCTTTGGCGATTAAAAGGCGGCGGAGACATTCCAGTGCCTATGCCGTTTGTGGCTGATGGATTGATCGTGCTGACCAATGCTCACGGAGGCAAAACGCCGCTGTTTGCCGTGCGGCCTTCGGCGACTGGCGACATTTCGCTGACCGACGGCGTGACCAGCAACGAAGGTGTCGCCTGGAGCGCGCCCAACGGCGGCGCTTACATTTCCACGCCGGTCATGTACAACGGCTATCTGTACGTAGCGAATTACAACGGGCTGTTGCGCTGTTACGACTTCAAGACTGGCGAAAAGATGTTTGAAGAAAGGCTGGGCCAGGATGCCGTTTGTTCGGCTTCGTTGATTGCGGCGGACGGCAAAATCTACTGCCCAACCGAAGACGGCGTCGTTTACGTTCTGAAAGCCGGGCCGAAACTGGAAGTGCTGGCGAAAAACAATCTGGGCGAACCTTGTTTGGCAACGCCTGCGATTTCTCAGGGCGTGATGTACTTTCGGACTTCGGGCAGCTTGATGGCGATTGGCTAGAGAGAAAAAGATTTCTTCCACGAAGTCACACGAAGAAAACACCAAGACAAGGCCAGATGTTTTTCTTCTTCGTGAACCTTCGTGTGGCTTCGTGGGAGGAGATTGTTTCAATGCGAATCAAGTTCGCTGAAAGCCTTTTTCGATTTCTCGCGCGGTGATTCGCAGGATGATTGGCCGTCCGTGAGGGCAGGTGGCGGGGTTTTCTTTCTTCATCAATTCATCAATCAGCCAGCGCATTTTCTCCGGCGCTAAAGTCATATTGATTTTGATTGCCGCCCGGCAAGCCAGGCTGGCGGCGATTTCCGCGCGGATTTCATCCAGCGACAAACCTTTGCGGCTGTCTTCAATCGCGTCCATCAATTCCAACAACAACGTGCGAGCGACGCCAGCGCCGAGCATGGCCGGAATGGCTTTGATGGCGATGGTGCGGCCAGACAACCGGCCAAGTTCGAAACCGTTTTCTTCCAGTTCCGGTAACAGTTGATCGAAGGCCGTCGCCTGTGCCGGAGATAAATCCAGCGTTTCAGGAATCAGCAATCGCTGTGTTTCGACTTTCTTCCGCCTGAGCGCGTTCCAGTGTTGTTCAAACAGGATGCGTTCGTGAGCGACGTGCTGGTCAATCAACAGCAATCCGGTTCGGTCGGTGGCGATGATGAAGCTGTTGTGCATTTGTCCCAGCGGATTAACTTCATCGGCAATTAGCGTCAGGCTTTGCGCCGGTTTGAGTTGCGAATTGGTGTCGGCGGATTTGGCTCCCAGACAGCCCAACCGATGGCCGTAAAGCTGAAGCGGATCAGGCTCGGCGGAAACTGGCGGCTCCGTGATTGGTTGGGCTTCTTCGGCAGGTAACGTTTCCAGGTCAACTCGCTCCCTACCGGTCGCGGTACTGACCGGCTCAGCGTCAGGCTCAACCCATTCCTTACCAATCGCGGTACTGCTCAAATCCATTTTGGATTGTTGAGGCGGCGGAGCTTGAAACTTGAAAGCGGCACGCAGTTCTTCGCGCGAAATCTGCGGCGGCTTTTCGTCGAAGATATGCGAACGAAAAACATCCTGCGGTTTGGTTTGCGGTTCGTGTTCAGGCTTGGCGAACAAAGTCACGGCGGCTTTTGATGAACCGATTGCCGAACGCACCGCGTCGCGGATCAAGTCGTGAACAATCGTTCCGCGCACAAAACGGACTTCGGTTTTGGCGGGGTGAACGTTGACGTCCACTTCGTGCGGAGGCATTTCGACAAACAGCATCGCCGACGGATACACGCCCGAAGGAATCATCGCTCGGTAAGCTTCGATCAAGGCGCGGCTGATGACTTTGTCGCGGACGTAACGCCCGTTGATGAAAAAATACTGGCTGTCTTTGGTCGTGCGCGTAGCCGATGGCGAAGACACGAAACCTCGCACTCGCATGTCCCCGGCTTCGCCGCCGACTTCGATCAGGCTGGCGATGAACTCTCCGCCGAACAATTGATAAGCACGTTCGCGCAAATTGGCGGCGGGTGTGGTGCGAATGCTTTCGCGGTTGTTGTTGAGCAGTTTGAAAGACAGGTGAGGATTCGCCAGCGCGTAATGTGTCACCAGATTGGCGATGTGGAAACTTTCAGTTGCTTCGGATTTCAGGAATTTTCGCCGCGCCGGAACGTTGAAAAACAGATCGCGGATTTCAAACTCCGCTCCCGGAGTAAACGCAATGTCGCGGACGCCCAGCATCCGCCCGCCGCTGATTTCGATTTCACTGCCGACAATGTCCATCGCGGTTTGAGTCCGCAATCGAACTTTCGCAACCGACGCAATCGAAGCCAGAGCTTCGCCGCGAAAGCCAAGTGTGACAATGGATTCCAGGTCTTCGGCGGTTTTCAGTTTGCTGGTGGCGTGACGTTCAAAAGCCAGAATTGCATCGTCGCGCGACATGCCTTCGCCGGTGTCGCTGATACGAATCAAACGGCGTCCGCCGGATTCGACTGCGACCTCTATGCTTTTGGCTCCGGCGTCAATCGAATTTTCGATCAGCTCTTTGACTATGGAAGCCGGGCGTTCGACAACTTCGCCGGCGGCGATTTTGTTGGCAAGGCTGTCGGGCAGGACGCGAATCTTTGACATTGTGGAAGCCGGAAACGATTTACTGCGTTGATGAATACGAGTTTGTAATTAAAAGCAGGCTGATGATAATTGACCGCAGATTGATGACACAAACGGTCTCAATTAACCCTTTGCAACATCACCAACAGATTGTTACCACAACGATCAAGGAGGGATTTCGTTATGAAG
>JAGNMH010000295.1 GCA_017991275.1 Acidobacteriota bacterium | reverse complement strand
CTCAGAAATACGATCGAGCCATCAGCTTGATCGAGAAATACATGGCGAAGAATTATGACTACTCCGTGCTGAAAACGCTGGCTGGTTTTTATCTGCAATCCTCCAACGTCAAAAAATGGCAGGAGTATTACAACAAACTTCTGGAGCTTGACCCGGCGGCCTCAACAACTTACTGGGAAATGTCGGAAGTGTTTTTCAAACAGCAGGATTACACCCAGGCCGAGAAAATGGTAAGAAAAGCCCTGGAACTCTGCCCCAACAGCTCCGTTTATTGGTCACGCCTGGGAGAGATACAGCGCATTAGAAAAGAGACTGTGACAGCCAAAGAATCTTACCGAGAAGCGCTGAAGTACTATCCACAGGATTATGACGCCCTGACAGTTTTGCGCGAACTTGATGGCAAGCCGTCCGTATTCTCACTCTTTACCAGCGAAGACATTAAACAATTGATTGCCAAGGCTCCGGCGGCCAGCGCCTATCCTGAAAGCGGCGGCGTCATTCTGCTGCAGGACACCAAGAGAGTGATATACCCTGGAGGCGGCGCATCTGAAATCAGGGGTGAGGTCTTGATCAAGGTCTTCAACAAACGCGGCATTGACGATTTCAAGGAGTACTTCATTCCACTCAACTCCTACACGCAAACTCTAACCGTCGAAAAAGCCGTCGTGACAAAGCCAAACGGGACAGAAATCAAGGCCGATACGAATCTCAATCATTTGGTTTTCAAATCACTGGAAGACAACGACACCATTTACATGAAATGGAACATACGGAATTATCAATCGGGACAATTCTTCCGCGACTTCTGGGATACTCAGTACTTCAACACCTTTTACCCTTCAAAGATAACCCGTTACTCCCTGCTGGCACCGCGCGATTATCAGTTCAAGATCAGCGCGCAAAACATGCCTGCCGAACCTGTCAAAAAGGAAACCGATGCCGGAATTATTCATCAATGGGTGGTGCAGGATGAGCCTGGCGTGGTGCCAGAAGTCGGAATGCCGCCTTTCGCAGATGTCGCCAAGATTTTGCATCTGTCCAGTGTCAGCGAATGGAGCACCATCGTTAGCTGGTACACAGACCTGGCTCAGACAAAAACGAAAAGCTCTTATGAAATCAAAGAGTTGATCGAACAACTTTTCGCTGCAAAGAAAAACGCGACTGAAGAGGAGAAGATCGAAACCGTTTACAACTTCATTACTGAAAACATCCGCTACAGCAGCGTATCGTTTCGCCAATCCGGGTTGATTCCGCAAAAAGCGCGCGACGTGCTGGTCAACAGAATTGGCGACTGCAAAGACGTCGCAACACTTTGCATCACCATGCTCAACGAAATCGGCATTCGCGCTCATTACGTGCTGGTCAACACGCGAGACGCCGGCCGGGGAGCCAATGTTTTACCCGCCATTTTATTCAACCATTGCATCGTCGCCGTTGAAACAAGCAACGGGCTGAAGTATCTGGACCTGACTGCTCACAACTATCCTATTGGCTCGTTGCCAGCCATGGATGTCGAAGCTCTTTCGCTGCTTATCAAACCCGGCGTCAAAAATGCCGGGCCGTTGCCAGCCGACCATCTGGCCAAACGTCACATCTCTCATCAAAGCAAGATGGAGATCAAAAACGATATGAGCGTTAGTTTGAGTTACAGGTCTGACTGGCAAGGTGAAGCGTCTACTTACCTGCGACAAATTTTCCGCGACAAAGGACCGGAAGAGCGCCAGAAAATTTGGACCAACATCATTGCCACTCAGTTGCCAGGCGTGCGAATTGACAAGCTGGACTTTGTCGGCCTGGACGGCCCCAAGCCCTCAACACAGGTCATATCGCAATTTGAAGCCGCCAACTACCTGTCCGAAGCAGGTCAATTCAAGCTGCTGAAACTTCCCTGGCTTGACAGAATTGCCGCTGCCCCGGCGCAAAAAGAGCGAAAGTTTCCATACTATTACTGGCCTTACGCGGATAAGATCGAAGAGCGAATCGAGGTTCGTTTGCCTGAAGGTTACGAGCCGCTGGAGCTAAGCAAGGACGTGAAACTGTCTTCGTCGGCTGCCGATTATTCGATTAAGTACAGCTTCGCCGATGGAGTCATCACCATCAGCCGGGAAATCATCAATAAAAAATCCATGGTTTCAATTGGCGAATACTCTGAGTTCCAGCAATTCTGTCGAAGCGCACAAAAGGCTGACGAAAGCAGCATTTTGCTGAAATCCGTCCGCTAAAAGATCATTGCCCGCGAGTTGCGCGCCTTGCCCCAACTATTTCCGTGGCAAGGCGCGCAACTCGCGGGCAATTTTTATCTCCTGCTCAATTACTCCAATCAGGCGGCGGCCAAATCGCCGATTTCCAGTGAAACCGCAGCAGCCTGAATTACTGCCGCCACTCGCACTGCATCGTGAACTTGATCTTCGCTGATTCCGCCGTCAACTACGACTTTTTCGTGAGATCGAATGCACATTTCACAGCCGTTAATCGCGCTCACCGCCAGACAGTACAACTCGAAATCAACCTTGCTGCCAAGCGGTTTGCCAATCCAGTTCATTCTCAACCGAGCCGGTTTGGTCGAATAACCTTCCTTGCCGACCATATGTCGGAACCGGTAATAAACGTTGTTCATCGCCATCAACGAAGCTGCCGCTTTGGCGTCTTCGATCACCCTGCCGTCAACTTTGTCCTGCGCGTCGTTGAAGACGGCTTGAGCGACTTCAGAATTACGAGTCGCAATCGCCGAAGCCACAGCAGTTCCCCACAGTTGCTCCGCGCTCAACGAAGACGATTGAAAAACCGATTGCAGATTCAATCTCGTGTCTTTGGCTGCGTCGGGCAACACTTCGCGCAGCTTTTCTATTTGGCTCATTTCTTCTCCCTCTTTCTCCTGTAAATTCTGTTTATCGTTTGCTTGTCGGAGCGCAAAGCTCCAAAGCGTGTCCATCGGGATCGCTGAAGTAAACCGATGTCGCAGGCATCCATTCGTGAAAGTGCGGGCCGTCAATTTCAATGCCTTTTTCTTTCAGCGTCTCAGCCGCGCGTTCGATATCGGCTTCTTCGACGGTGAAGGCGTAATGCGCAAGAGGCCATTCGCCTTTGTTTTCCTGAAGTACCAGCATTCCCTGCTGGCCGCCTGCTCGCAGGAAAAGCCAGTTGCGGCTTTCATCCCTAAGCCCGACTTCTAAACCCAGCACTTCACGATAAAAAGCCTCGGCTCGTGGCAGGTCTTTGACTGGAATAGCGACTTCGTAAATTCCTCGAATTGGCAACATGACTTTCCCTCCGATTTTGTGATCCATCCACGAACTCGCATGAGTTCGTGGATGGAATTCCGAAAACAATCAGGCTTTGCCCAAAGTCTCTTCGCCCTTTTCCCAATTGCAGGGGCAGAGTTCGCCGCTCTGCAATCCGTCCAGCACGCGCAGGGTGTCATCAACATTGCGGCCAACCGACAGATCGTTGACGCTGACCCAGCGAATGGTTTCAGTCGGATCAACGATGAATGTTGCGCGCAAGGCTACGCCAGCCTGTTTGTGCAAAATGCCGAGTTCCGAAGTCAGCTCGCGTTTGGTGTCGGCCAACATCGGAAACGGCAGGTCTTTCAAATCGGCATGACTGTTACGCCAGGCCAGATGCACGTAATGCGAATCAGTGCTGCCACCCAAAACCTGAGCATCACGGTCAGCAAAATCCCGATTGCGTTTGCCGAACTCCGCGATTTCAGTCGGGCAGATGAACGTAAAATCCATTGGCCAGAAAAACACGACTTTCCATTTGTCCGGGTAACTGGCGTTGTTGATTTCGGCAAACTCTTTGCCTTTTTCCAGACTGACCGCGGCCTTCAAATTGAAATTTGGAAACTTGTCTCCAATAGTAAGCATTGATTTTCTCCTTTGTTTATATCTATTTTCAGATTAAGTCTAAATTCTAAGTCAAAAAAACAGCACAACGAGCGTTTCGTTGTGCGATTACTTCTGCTGCTGGCAATTGCCGCAGATTCCGCGAACCGTCACTTGATAGTTCTCAATCTTTGGATTGCCCGGCAAGGAATTAAATTGAAGCGATCCTATGGCGTCGCAATCAATGTCTTCGACTTTGCTGCATCGGCGGCAGACGAAATGATGATGATCAGTTACATTCGGGTCGTAGCGAACTGTCCCAGCTTCAAAGACTTCTCTGACCAAGCCTGAGCCTTTCAGCCAGTTTAAAGTGTTATAAACCGTCGCCCGCGAAGTCATGGGAAACTTCTCGTTGACGGCTATCAGCACTTCGTCTGCTGTCGGGTGATGGTGCGAAGTCTGAAGATATTCGACAATGGCTCGCCGCTGCGGAGTCATTTTCAACCCGTAAGACGTAACCATCGTTTCCACTGTTTGTGCTTGCAATCTCGCCATTTCTATATTTAGAATAACTCTAAATTGAGACTTAGTCAACCTGTCTTCTAAAAATCTGAGTCAAAAATTTTGCCGAGTTTCAAAGTGAAGCCGGGCAAGACAGGATCACCGCTAACGCTGGCCGGATTTTCCAAAATTTCGGCTTCGGTATTTGGCCGGTACACATAAACTCGGCGCTCTTGTGGATCAATCAGCCAGCCCAACTGAGCGCCGTTGGCAATATATTCTTCCATCTTCTCTTTCAGCCGATTGATGCGGTCGGTGGCCGAACGTAGCTCAAGGACAAAATCAGGGCAGAGCGGAAAATATTCCTTTTTCTGTTCGGCACTGAGTAGCGCAAGCTTTGAACGATCAACCCAGGATGCATCCGGCGAACGAGTTGCACCATTCGGCAATTTGAATCCCATAGTCGGCCCAAACGTTACGCCAGTGCCGTTTTCATCTGCCCAGTTTGTTAGCTGGAACGTAATTCTGTTGTTCTTCGCGCCTGTGTCTCCTTTTGGTGGGGGCATAATTTCGACTGCTCCTTTTGCCGTTCGTTCAAACCACATTTCACTGTTCAGTTGAACCAGTTTGTCAAAATCCTGCTCAGTCACTTCCCCGTCAATCGTGATGAAGAAGTTGTAGCGCATCTCCGGCAAAACGCGCACCGGAAGATAGGCGCTGTGCTTAGATTTTGTTTTTGGCGATGGAGTAATAAGTTTTGCTTGCGGTGTTGCCATTATCAATTCCTCCCAAAATTACAGCCGTTCGATCACGTCTTTTGCAAAATAGGTCAGGATCAAATCCGCACCTGCGCGTTTGATCGCAATTAAGGATTCCATCATCACACGTTCTTCGTCAATCCAGCCAAGCTGTCCAGCGGCTTTGATCTGAGCGTATTCGCCGGACACCTGGTAAGCCGCCAGCGGCAAATTAAAACGTTCGCGCACGGCTCTGATCACGTCCAGGTAAGGCAGCGCGGGTTTGACCATCAACATATCCGCGCCTTGCTCAACATCAAGTTCGGCTTCGCGTAAAGCTTCGCGTATGTTCGGCGGGTCCATTTGATAACTGCGACGGTCGCCGAATTGCGGCGCGCTGTCGGCGGCTTCGCGGAACGGACCGTAAAATGCCGAAGCGTACTTCACGGCGTAAGACAAAATCGGAATCTGGCTGAAACCCGCCGCATCCAGCCCCCCACGAATCGCAGCCACCATTCCGTCCATCATCCCTGAAGGCGCGATGATGTCGGCTCCGGCTCGAGCTTGACTGACGGCTGTCTGAGCCAGAGTCACAAGCGTCGGATCATTGGCCACGTCGTTATCTTCAATCGAGCCGCAGTGTCCGTGCGAGGTGTATTCGCACAAACAGGTGTCTGCCATCACAACCAAATCTTTAACTTCGCGTTTGACGGCGCGAATCGCTCGCTGGGTGACTCCATCTTCGGCAAAAGCGCCGCTTCCCTGCTCGTCTTTCTGTTCAGGCAAACCGAAAACAATGATTGACCGCACGCCCAACGACCGAGCGGCTTCGCATTCCTTGACCAGTTCATCAACCGACAGATTGAAAACGCCGGGCATGGATTTAATCTCTTTGCGAACGCCTTCGCCCGGACAGGCAAACAGCGGGTAAATCAGGTCGGACGGCGCAAGCCGAGTTTCGCGAACCATTTCTCGAATCGCCGCAGTTCGGCGCAGCCTTCGCGGACGTTGAATCAATGACGCCATGAAAACCTCCTTCAACTGGTGTGGTCAATAATCGCCTGGCAAACCTGTTCAACCTGTTCATCAGTCAATTGCGGAAACATCGGCAAGCTTAAAACTTCGCGCGCGGCAAGTTCGGTTTCAGGCAAAGCCACATTCGCGTAATGCCGATAAGCCGGTTGCTGATGAATCGGCACTGGGTAATGAATCAAGGTGCCGATGCCTTTTGTTCGCAGGCGATCCTTCAAAGTCTCCCGCTCGCCGCTTCGCACAACATACTGATGGTAAACATGCGAAACATCGCCGATGCTTTTCGGCAGATTCAACCCGCCATCCTTCAAGCCTTCATTATAAGCCGACGCAATCTGCCTTCGCCTTGAGTTTTCTTTATCCAGAGCCTTCAGCTTCACTCGCAGCAAAGCGGCCTGCAATTCATCCAACCGCGAATTCATTCCGGCAATTTCGCTGACATAACGTTCACGCCAGCCGTATTCGCGCAGCAGTTTCAATCGTTCGGCCAAACCGGCGTCGTTCGTCACAACTGCTCCGCCATCACCAAGCGCGCCAAGATTTTTCGTAGGATAAAAACTGAAAGTCGCAATGTCGCCAATCGAACCGACTCGTCTGTCAGCGAATCCATCTTTTATTGAAGCCCCGTGAGATTGTGCGCAATCTTCCACAACTCGCAGATCGTATCGCATGGCCAGTTCTTGAATCGCAGCCATATCAGCCGGATGACCGTAAAGATGAACCGCAATTATCGCTTTCAGTTTTGCCTTGCCGCGATAAGCTTTTATCACGTCTTCGATCCACTGC
>JAGNMH010000294.1 GCA_017991275.1 Acidobacteriota bacterium | reverse complement strand
GCGTTCTAACCCTAAAGCGTGAAATCACGGAGTTAGCCACAAAGCTGGAAACTCTGAGGGTCGAAGTTGAAACGGTTGAAATCGAACTTGCCGAAGTAAAAGATCGCATCGCCGAATTGGAAGAGGATCAGCGGCGGCTGGACGCAGAGCAACGCCAGATTGAAAAACAGTTGGCTGTCCAACGCGAGCAGTTGCAACAGTTTACACGAGAGATGGAGCGCACGGCGACTCACATTCGAGTCATCGAACAGGAAACTACTCAGGTCGAAGAAGAGCGTGCGGATTTCGAAGCTAAACTAAAGCATGCTACACAGCAAATGGACGAAGCTGAGGCGGTTCGAGCCGAATCCGAGCAAGTCTCCAATGCTGCTCAAACTGAGCTAGCTGAATTGCGCCAAGCTTCAGAAATACGGGTTCAAGAACTGTCTGGCCGTCGAGCTGAGTTTGCCGCCAAAACCGAACGCCGACGCGGCCTGTCAAACGATATTCGGCGACTGGAAAACGAATCCGGTGACCTCAACAGCCGGCTTGAACGCAGCCGCTTTGAGGCCATTGAAGCTGAAGAGCAATCAAGCATCATGCAGGCTTCATTGATCGAAACGACCGAACGACTGCAAACATTGACTGCTCAACAACAATTGCGAGTCTCTGAGTTGGAACAGCGACTGGCGGCTTTGGCTTCTGCCCGTGAGCGACTGGAGATACTGGATGCACAACTTCGCCAAGCGCGAGAAGCTTCAATGCAAGCGCGCGAACAACGCGCTAAAAAAGAGGTTGAACGAGCCAAGCTGACCAGCGACTTAGAACACTTGATCCAAACCTGCCACGCCGAACTTGGCGAAAACATTGTCGAAGTTTGCGAACGATTGGAACAAAACAAAGTGGCCGCTGAAGCAATGCTGACAACTGAAGAAACTGGTGATACCTCTCCCCTTGCTTCTCAAGGCTCCACCAACCCGGGAATTGCTGCATATCAAAACGCCAATCCGTTATCAGCCTCAAGTCAGCCCGATAGTGGGGATTCTGAGCTGACGGATGACGAATTGTCTCTGACTGGCGACTTTGAGATTTCTTTCTGGCAAGTACCGGATGATTTCAACTTGGAAGCAGCCAAAATTCGACTGGATGAATTGCGTGCCAAAATTGATGCGCTTGGGCCTGTTAATATGATGGCTTTGCAGGAGCTTACTGAAATCGAGGAGCGGTTCGAGTTTCTAAATACTCAAAAACTGGACATTGAAAGCGCAATAGCCGATACACAGGCGGCAATCGCCGAAATCAAAAAACGTTCGCGTGAGCGATTTGTCGAGGCATTCCACGCCATCAACACAAATTTCAAACAGATGTTTGTCGAGTTGTTCGGCGGAGGTCAGGGCGAAATGCGGTTGATTGACGAAACCGACGTGCTGGAAAGCGGCATTGAAATTATCGCTCAACCCCCAGGCAAACGGTTGCAAAATGTGTTACTGCTGTCTGGTGGAGAAAAAGCCATGACGGCAATGGCATTGGTTTTGGGTATTTTCAAATATCGCCCCAGCCCGTTCTGCCTGCTCGACGAAGTTGACGCGCCGCTGGATGAAATGAACATTGGCCGCTTCGCCGACAAAGTTCTGGAAATGAGCCAGAACACTCAGTTCATGGTTATCACTCACGCCAAACGAACGATGGAAGCCGCCAAGACTTTGTACGGCGTGACGATGGAAGACCCAGGCGTGTCGAAGTTGATCTCTGTCAAACTCAACTGACAAAGATTCAAAATTTTTCGCGCACTCTGAGGTAGCTGGCAAAACGCGGCAAACCATTTTTCGTCAACCCGCGATAGGTGAAGGTAATTAGAGTTCCTACAGCGGGAGGATTGGCGCGAACTGCATCCGTAAAGCCAGTACCGATTTGAAAGCGTTTGCCGTCCGCCAACTCGACTTGCAGCGCGCCCATCATTCCAGTGTATTTGCCTTTACCGGGGATGTGGCCGATGACCTTAGCTTCGGTGTCATTGAGTGGTTTCAATTTCAGCAAAGCGTCGTTGCGACCAGTGATGTATGGTGCGTCAGCCAGGTGCAGCATCAAACCTTCTCCACCCATGCCGACCACTTCGTTCAATTTACGTTTCAGAGCGGCATTGTCTGCCAGACGGAACTGCTCAACCGCAACAAGCTGCGGCCAGTTAGCTTTGGCGACGATTTGCTTGATCTGCTGATAACGCTGTTCAAAAATGCCAGGCGCGTCTGGTAGCTCAAAAACCATGTATTTGATTTGCCGCCACTCTTCATCAACCGGAGTCGTTTTGCGAACATAACCGGAAAGCTTTTCAAACTGCCCGCGCGCCAGCCACAACTCGCCGTCCAAGTGCTGCTGCGGTAATTTTGCGATGAACCAAGCCGGTGCGTTGAAAGCATTCCCACTGCGCGAACGCAGAGTTTTGCCATCCCACAACGCGCGCACTCCATCGTATTTTTCGCTGACCAAATAAGGTGCAGGATCAATATCGGCGTTGGCTACGTTCGCCAGTAAAGCAGGTGGCGCAGACGGCGCAGCAGTTTTTTCTGATTGTGCAAAGGCAAGTTGAGCAAACAGCGAACAGATGGCGCAAGCTGCAAAGCGTATAAACTTCGACATTGTAATGGCTCCTGAGTAAAGGCTTCTCCATGCTGAAAGGAGAGGCGCATTTGATTGGCGGGGTGGCCGAAAAATTTAGACGACAGTAAAGACGGCGCGGATCATAGCCTTCACGCCAGCCAGCGATCAAGAAAGCCATAGGCTTGTTGCCTGATTTCCGATGGAAAGTCATGACTGGAATCGGGATAAACGGCAACCAGCTTTTCTTTGGCTTTGAAAACTTTGTCGTAAACCGGCAGCGCCGCGTCCACGCAATCGCGCACGCCTGAAACTTCAAAGTTTGAATCGCGCAGCGGCGCGTTTATGAAAAGCGGTCTTGGAGCCATTGCCACCAGCAATTCAGGAAAATCAAAAGGAATACGCGCCGGGTCTTTGCCGTACTTCTCAGCGATCAAGGGCATGTAACGAACTCCAGCCCAGCCAGTCAGGTCGCCGTTGTAATACTTTTTTGCTGAAGTGAACCCGCAGCTTGTGACCATCGCCCGGATGCGTTCATCGAAAGCCGCGACGAAAAGCGTGTTGTGCCCGCCCAGCGAATGACCGATCGAACCAATCCGTTTTCCATCAACCATCGGCAAAGATTGCAGCAGATCAACGGCTCGTATGTGATTAACTATTCCCTTCATCGTGCAACTGACGTAGCCGTTCTTGTAAGGGTCAAAACTGTTTTCGCCGAGGTAGGGATAATCCGGCGCGATGCAAACATAGCCGCGTTCGGCCAACTCTTTGGCGTATTGAAGATTCACGCTGCCTCCCAAACCCGCCGGTTCCCCTTTGCCGATCTTGATCGTCTGATGAAGGCAAAGTATCGCTGGCATCTTTCGAGTTTGCCTTTTCGGAGTCAGCAAATAAGCCATCACCCAATCGTCGCCTTTGACCAGATACTTGATCTTCGTTCGAGTAAAAAGTGGCAACTCTTCTTTCTCAAGCTCGACAAACTCAATCTTGCTTCGCTTCCCTGTCGGCAACCTCCCCATGACCAACTGCATTCCGTCCAATGTCTGCTTTCGCACTCGCTGCCAATCGGCGGGAGTTTTTATAGCCGAAATATCAGGTCGAGTTTGAATCTGAACTTTGCCAAACCTTGAAACCGCCAACGCGCCAGCCGACAAGCTCAAAAAATCTCGCCTGGTAATATCATTTAGGTTCAACATCTGTGCATCTCCGAAGATTGGTTTTATACTGCGCACGCTGGCTTCCCTGCCTGCTGATTTTTTCCGTAGAGGATTCCGTGATGAAAAAACTTGTTCTTGTCGCTTCCGTTTGCCTGTTTGGTTTGGTGTTTTACTCGACCTCTCCAGTTTCAGGCAATAGTGCTTCAGGCAATACTGTCGAAAAAACTTCGATCAACTTTGCTAAACACATTGCCCCCATCTTTCAGGCTCGCTGCGAAGAATGCCATCGCGCAGGCGCCATAGCTCCAATGTCGTTAATGACTTACGAAGAAGTTCGCCCGTGGGCAAAAGCAATCAAAGAGAAAGTCGTCAGCCGCCAGATGCCTCCATTTCATGCCAGCGGAGCCATTGGCCGTTACGATCACGACCCACGTTTGACCGATGAAGAAATCGCTACGATCACAAAATGGGTTGACGGCGGTGCGGCCAAAGGCAATCCGAAAGACATGCCTGCGCCCAAAACCTGGAAGACCGGCTGGGCCAGCGGCCAACCTGATTTGGTTTTAACGGTCAGAAAAGCTTACACGCTGAAAGCCAGCAAGACCGATCAATACCTCTTTTTCATCTTCGATCACGTCTTTGCCGAAGACACCTGGATTCGCGGCATAGTCACCAAACCCGGCAATCCCAAAACAGTTCATCACGCCAACACTCATCTGGTTCCTCCAAACCTGAAATCGCCTGACGAAGGTTACTTTGAAGGTGATTTCGATCCCTCAGCTCGTGGGACAATCATGATTTCCGGCTGGGTTCCCGGCTCAAACGACGTCATGCTGCCCGAAGGCACAGGCGTGCGGATACCCAAAGGCATGCGGTTCGGCATTCAAATCCATTACGGCCCGAACGAGAAAGAAACCGTGGATCAAACTTCGCTGGGGATTTATTTGGCCGACGGAACAATCAGAAAGAATTTGGCCATGCTGTTTGGCGACCGCAAGGATTTGCAGATTCCACCCGGAGACGCGAACTATTCGCTGACTTCCAAACGGACTTTTTCCAGCGACGCGCTCATCCGATTCTTCCATGTTCACATGCACTTGCGAGGCAAATCTTACGCCTTCCGATTCACCTACCCCGATGGTCGAGTCGAAACGCTGTTCGATGTACCGACCTACGATTTCAACTGGCAGCGCAGCTACGTGCTGGCAGAACCTATCAAGGTGCCCAAAGGAACTTCAGTCGAATTCATCGGCACTTATGACAACAGCGTAAAAAACAAATTCAACCCTGACCCAAGCAAAGCCATTAGCTGGGGTGAAAAGACTACGGACGAAATGATGCAAGGCCGAATCTTTTACGAATCGGTGACTGAAGACTTGAACTTGAAGGTAAAGAAAGGTCGGGTTGTGACTGCAACCGAAACGGCCAGCAAAAATCGGTAGCCGTAGATTGTTAAAGCGCCAGGTTTTCTTTTTCAGAATTCTGTCACTACTGTTACGCCGGCGACGCCGAACTTGTCCATATTCACGAGCGCATCAATGGACTGTGCCAGCGTGATTGTCCTGCCGATGAGCTTGTCGGGCGACAGTTTTCCGGCTTCGATCAGCGCGAACAGCGCGTCGTAACGATGAGCTTGCATGCCGTGGCTGCCGAGGATTTCCAATTCATAAGAGATGACCTTACTCATCGGAATGGCAGGCGTGCTTTGCTCGGCCAACAGCAGCCCGACTTGAATGTGCTTGCCGCGTTTGCGCAGATTGCTGATGGAATTAAAACAAGTCGTGGGATGTCCGAGCGCGTCCAGCGAAACATGCGCGCCGCCTTTGGTAATTTCGATGACGGCTTCTGGGACATTGGCGACTTGCGCGGGGTTTACTGTGGCGACCGCGCCCAATACCTTCGCCAATTGAAGCGCGTCTTCGGAAATATCTATTGCCACGACGTTCGCGCCAATCGCGTTGGCAATCATAATCGCCGACAAACCTACGCCTCCGCAGCCGTGAACGGCGACCCATTGCCCGGCTGAAGTTTTGCCTTGATCCACAACCGCGCGAAACGAAGTGACAAACCGACAGCCCAGGCTGGCCGCAGCAGAGAAATCCAGCGTGTCAAGCAAGCGCACCAAATTCGTGTCGGCCTGATGAATGGACACATATTCTGCAAACGATCCCCAATGCGTGAAGCCGGGTTGAAACTGATGATCGCAAACCTGCTGATTGCCCGAAGCGCATTGCGGGCAAGAGCCACAACCACCAACGAATGGAACCGTGACGCGATCTCCGATCTTCCATTTGGTGATGTCTTTGCCAACTGCGGCGACTACGCCAGCCAGTTCATGGCCAGGCACATGCGGAGGTTGAATATCTGCGTCGTGTCCGACCCAGCCATGCCAGTCGCTGCGGCAAACTCCCGTCGCCATGACTTTGACGACGACGCCGTGCGCTTCCGGGTTTGGGTCAGGAACATTTTTTAGTTGTGGTGTGACACCAAAAGCTTCGTAAATGACAGCTTTCATTCGTGGCTCCTTGCTTGAAACGCCTGTCCATTAAGCCGATAAGTCTTTAGCCAGCAACTCGTCTAATTGGTTGTGAGCGACTGTGATCGCTGGCTCCATGCCTGCTTTGAGCATGCCATTTCTCCGCGCGACTGAGCGGCACACGAACTGGATATTCACTTTCGTTCGTTCGGCTGGCAATGTTTCAAACGACGTGATTTCCAAAACGACGTGACCGCGTTTGGCCGGGGTTCTTTTATTGCTTTTGCGGCTTTGCATCGAGAAAGTCGTTCACCATCGGGACGATTGTGGTCATGCGGTTCATCAACGTGACGTGTGTTGTGTCGGGCAAAATGGCCAGTCTCGATTCCGAGCGCGGTTGCCTGTCGCCAAAAATCCCGCCGCCCTTCAGGTTGAACATTTCCGAAATGTGCTCAAGCCGCACACCGTCAGCATCGCCGTGGATGAAAAACATCGGCGCTTTCGTGGCTTTGAATTTATCGGCGCCAAAATCGTATGGTCTCAAAGCCGTTGCCTTGATGTGATTGAAGAAATCTGCGAATCCGTCCGGCTTGGGGTTTAGTTTTTTCCATTCGACCTCGAAAGGCGTGCCCTTGAATATCTCCCAAGTGAGGTTCCGCAAAGCATCCTGCCCTTCTTTGACCCATCCATCGCTGCGAAACGGGGCTGAAATG
>JAGNMH010000293.1 GCA_017991275.1 Acidobacteriota bacterium | reverse complement strand
TGCATATACAAGGTCAACAACCCATGTCCGTGATCAATCACAACCAATCCGCCTTCAAAAAACATATCGCGCGCCAGAATCACTTCGCCGCTATTCATGGCTTTGACTGCGGTGCCAACGGCAGCCCGAAAATCCAGTCCTTGATGCGTGCTTTGCAGTTTGCCGTTGAACAATCGGCGAACTCCAAAAGGTTCTGTCACGATGTTATCAACAGGTGCCAGAAATCCGCCTTTCCACCGGCGATTTCGGCTCAACTGTCGGAAAACTTCGCGCTTTATTTCCTGTTCCTGTTTGATTCTCGCCAGAGTTTCGGCGTCCGGTTCTAAAAACTTTCTGGCCACTCTAAGCGTGCTCCTGCGATAAGCCCCTCGACCAATTGTGACGGTTTGGTTTGAAGTTGAACGCGCTCCGCTGGCCGAAACATATTCCAGTTTAAGCTGATGCTTTCCAGCGGCGGTTCCGAGTTCGACACCGGCCAGGCCGCACCAGTTTCCAGTGTTCTGGTCGAATTCAAAGAAAACACGGTGCCCCAGCCAATTTCCATTCAGCGTTTTCAGGGGTCTGTCGGCGTTCACACGAAACAACAATGGCGAACCATTGACCGGTTGCGCAGGTTCAAGACTTAGTGACAGTTTGACCGGCTGAGGTTTCATTCCGGCAGTTTCTGCGGATTTACCAATTGGCAGCCAAATCAGAAAAGCAGCAACAAGAAGGAAAATCAGATGCTTCATTACAGATCCCAGCGGTTACAGGGGACTGCATTCGCAGTCTCAATCAATTACTACTGAACCTACCAGTTCGTTGATGGTCGCCAACCCATTTTGCTGACAATAATTTGCCAGACCGTCCACTATCTTCATCGAAGCCGACGGATCGTAAAAATTCGCCGTGCCAACCTGAACCGCCGAGGCTCCGGCGATGATGAATTCCAGGGCGTCTTCAGTCGTGGCGATTCCACCAATTCCCACCAATGGGATTTTGACAGCGCGCGAAGCTTGAAACACGCAACGCACGGCGATCGGTTTGATTGCAGGGCCGGACAATCCACCGGTCTTGTTTGCCAAACGAGGCCGACGAGTATTGATGTCAATTGCCATCCCGACAGCGGTGTTAATCAGCGACAAGGCATCGGCTCCGGCGGATTCAACTGCGACGGCAACAGCGGCCACGTCCGTCACGTTCGGCGACATTTTGACAATCACAGGACGGCTGGCGGCGCTTTTGACTGCTTCAGTGACTGCGGCGGCTTGGCGCGGGTCGTTGGCAAAACTTTCGCCGCCCGCTTTGACGTTCGGACAGGAAATGTTCAGTTCGTAAGCGTGAATGCCTTCGCCATCTTCCAGAATCTTTATGGCTTCGATGTATTCGTCAATCGTGTAACCGAATACGTTCGGCACAATACGCGTCTTGTAACTTCGCAACTGCGGCAGCTTGTCTTCAACAAAAGCTCGCGCGCCAATGTTCTGCAAACCGATGGCATTCAACATTCCTCCGTGGGTTTCGACAATTCTCCACGGAGCGTTGCCACGCATTGGCTTTGCCGACAAGCCTTTTGTGCAAATGCCGCCCAACCGGTTCAGATCAATCAGTTCGGCCATGTCCAGGCCATAGCCGCATGTGCCGCTGGCGGTCCAAACAGGGTTGTTGAATCGCACACCGGCGATTTCTACTATCAATTGCGGGTTATCGTTAGGAACGGATGCCATCTTCTGTGAAGCTCAGTAAAAGTTGCTTGTCGTTCATGAAAGTCAGCCTATTTACGGCATCGCCTACCGCCAGCCATTCGCAACATTCGATTTCGTCCGAAGGCTGGAACTGCTGATCGCCGACCGGTTCCATATGCCAGTACAGCACAACTTTCAGGCGTTTTTTGACAGGGTATTTTCTGAAACCGGCGAAGTCCGTAATCACCGTGTCATAGCCGGTTTCTTCTTTGACTTCGCGTTGAGCAGCGGCCTCCCAATTTTCACCTTCGTCAACGTGACCTTTAGGAAGTTTCCAGGCATTGTCTTCACGGCTTTTTACCAGCAAAACCTGTTGCCCGGCTTGGCGCCAGAGAATGCCTCCGGCGCAGTAAACAATGTCTCGATTGGTCATAATTTTTCTTTCGGCGCTTATGGTCCGGGCTGGAACTGGCTATACGTCTGGCCGTTAATCTTACCGGGCTGGCATTGAGGGCGGTTGTTATTTTTTGACGAACTTCAGCGACGCTGAATTGATGCAATAACGCAAACCGGTCGGCTTAGGTCCATCGTCGAAGATATGTCCCAGATGGGAATCGCAACGACTGCACAGGACTTCGACTCGTTGCATGCCAAAACTGTTATCTTCGTGAGTGGCAACATTGGCCTTCTCAATCGGCTGCCAGTAACTTGGCCAACCTGTTCCTGATTCAAATTTGTGTTTTGAACTAAACAACTCCTGCCCGCAGGCAACGCAAACGTATACGCCGTCTTCGTGGTTGTCCCAATACTCTCCGGTGAAAGCTCGCTCGGTTCCTTTTTGACGCGCAACGTAAAATTGTATCGGCGTCAACTCCTTCTTCCATTCTTCTTCGGTCTTCACTACTTTCTCCCTGGCCTTTTTCTCCGGCTTGCCCTGCTCGGCTTTCTGTTTTTCTTGTTTGGCAGGTTTAGGTGATTGCGCTGAATACGCGACTACAAAAGCCAAACACATTCCCAATGCAATAACGACTTTCAGCATAAATGACTCCTTGTCAGGCTTTTTTGCTGTCTGCTTTCTTGTCTTCCGGTTTCGCTTCTTCGGGCTTATCTTCCTCCCAATTGCTGAGGACAATTTTGCCGTTTTCAATAATCAGAGACAGCGTAACAATTTTGCTTTCGGATTTGGCGACCTGTTCGTCGGTGAAAGCGTAAACGAAGCTTTGTTTGAATACATTCGGATCGGAGCGGTCAACATCAGGTGTGCCGTCGGTTTGCACCAGCTTGAGGTCTTTGAATTTACCGAACAGAACATCGCGCAGAGTTTTATTTTCAGCCGTCAATTTCTGGCGAGCGGCGGTTGAAATCATGGCTTCGGCCTCCGTCCATTTGCCTTCGCGGACAAAGCCGTTGAACTCTGAAAAAACCTTGGCCACTTGCTTCAAATCCTGAAGCGACACCGGCGGCGGCGGCGGCAAAGGAGCCGGGCGGGAGTTAGCCCAACGATAAACGCTCCAGGTTCCGACCAAAAAAACTATCGTCACTCCCCACAAAACCACCAGCAGATATTTGTTCCCGGTGTTTTTTCCAACCTCTTCTGCACGAGCGTTGGCTTCCGTATCTTGAAAAATTGTCCTCATTGTTTTCCCCTGAAAATACCAGTTAGATTTTGACCCAAAGTAGCTGACCTCAACCAAAAGTGTCAAATAATAGCTTCAGTTAGACCGCCTCCGACAGCAGTGGCTGAACGGGTGGCGGCTGAACAGCTTGCAATCGAATCATCGGTTTGCATGCGCCGAAATCGGCAGTTAAGCTTCGCCCTCATTCTCACCACTTTGAATCAACAGAAGTCCGATCTTATGAGTACTAAAACAACCCTTGGCATTTTTGGTTTGGGAACTGTCGGCACAGGCGTAGTCGCTCTGTTGCGTGACAACCCGCAATTCGAGATTCGCTCCATTTCGGTGCGTGACCGCGGCAAAACACGCGACTTCGATTTTTCGCAGTTCGAAATGAACGAAGACCCCTTCAAATTGGCCGACGATCCAAACATTGAAATACTGGTCGAAGTTGCAGGCGGAATTGATCCGGCTTACGAAGTCGTCAAACGCGCCATCACCAGCGGCAAACACATCGTCACCGCCAACAAGGAACTGATCGCCAAGCACGGCCCGGAGCTGTTCGCCCTGGCCAATCAGCACAACGTAACGATCTTTTTTGAAGCCGCTGTCGGCGGAGGCATTCCGCTGATTTCAACCTTGCAGCGCGGTTTGCAAGCCAACAAAGTTTCGAGAGTTGCCGGAATCGTCAACGGCACAACCAATTACATCCTGACCAAAATGGAGCGCGAGCAGAAATCATTTGCCGACGCGCTGGCCGAAGCTCAGGCCGCAGGCTTTGCCGAAGCCGATCCCGGCGACGACATCGAAGGCCGCGACGTGGTTTATAAAATCACGATTCTGTCTTCGCTGGCGTTTCAGGCTCCCATCGAAGTGGACAAAGTTTATCGGCAAGGCATCACCGAAATCACCGATCTGGACATCAAGCTGGCACGCGAATTCGGTTACCGCATCAAGATGATCGGGCTGGCTCAGCGCGGAGAAAATGACGCGCTGGATGTTCGTGTTCACCCAATGCTGGTTCCCCGTGGTCATCCGCTGGCCGGAGTTGATGGAGTCAACAACGCCATCTTTATCAGCGGCAGCGCAGTCGGCGAAATCATGCTGATGGGGCCAGGAGCCGGTCGTTATCCAACCGCCAGCGCAGTCGTCGGCGATGTCATCAACATCGCCAGCGCAGTCAAACTGCCGGACTTCGCGCGCTACTTCCAACTGCCTATCAGTTCCGAAGTCAGCCAGGTCATGCCGATTGAAGAATCAGAAAACGGTTATTACATCCGCCTGGAAACCCACGATTCGCCCGGAGTCATTGGCCATCTCGGCCTGGCATTCGGCAATCACGGAGTAAGTTTGCACAGCTTCACGCAACGCGGCGTGACCGAAGACGGCACGGCAACCATCGTTTTGCTGACTCATCGAGTGAAGGAAAAACAGCTTCAAGCTGCACTGAGAGAAATCACCGCGCATCCGACGACAAAACAAATCGGCGTTTTGTTACGCGTATTAAGCTAAGGAGAAATTCGTAATGGCTTTGAATGCAATTTATCTTGGAATCAAAGGAGCCGTCATTGCGCTCAATCGCGCCACCGGCGAAGAACTCTGGCGAACGACGTTGAAAGGCGGCGATTTCGTCAATGTCATTCTGGACGGCAATCAGATTTATGCCACAACCAAAGGCGAAATTTTTTGCCTGGACACTGCGACAGGTGAACCGCGTTGGCATAACAATTTGAAGGGGTTGGGATTGGGCTTAATCTCCATTGCGACGCCGTCCGGCAGCCAGGTGTTGACGGCACAGGAAAAGCAGGTGCGCGATGCCGCAGCAGCAGCCGCTTAAAACCGCTATGCCAACCGCCCCACACGTCGTCATCATCGGAGCCGGTTTTGGCGGACTGACCGCCGCTCAAGCTCTGAGAAAAACGCCGGTTCGTGTCACAGTTGTTGACCGCACGAACCATCACCTATTCCAGCCGTTGCTGTATCAAGTGGCGATGGCTGGACTTTCGCCCGCCGACATTGCCGAGCCGATTCGATCAATCCTTCGCAACCAGAAAAACACCACGGTATTGCTGGCCGAAGCCACCGGAGTTGATTTCGCCAATCGCGAAGTCGTTTTGGGAGAACAGCGACTGGCTTACGATTACCTGTTGCTGGCGACCGGCGGCCGCACAAGTTATTTCGGCCACGATGAGTGGGAACAGTTTGCTCCGGGTTTGAAGGATTTGGACGACGCCGTCGAAATTCGTCGCCGAGTCCTGATGGCTTTTGAAGCCGCTGAGAAAGAATCCGACCCAGCGCGGCGAAAAGAGTTGCTGACTTTTGTCGTAGTCGGCGGTGGCCCGACCGGAGTCGAGTTGGCAGGTTCGATTGCCGAATTGGCGCGCTACGTTTTGGCGCGGGACTTTCGCACGATTCACCCCGAAGCCGCAGAGATTTTATTACTGGAAGGCGGCGACAAAATCCTGGCCAGCTTCACGCCTGATTTATCCGAAAGCGCGCTTAGGCAATTGACCGCGCTCGGCGTCAAAGTCCGCACTGGCGCCCAGGTTACTAACATTGACGAAACTGGCGTTTATCTGCCTAAAGGCCTGGATGTGGAAAAGATCAACGCGGCCACGGTGATTTGGGGAGCAGGTGTTCGGGCAACGGCATTCACTCAGTCGCTGGGAGTTGAAACCGACCGAGCCGGTCGCATTGTCGTCGCCAAAGATTTGAGCATTCCCCGTCATAACGAAGTGTTCGCCATAGGCGATATGACTTTATTCATTCAGGATGAAAAGCCGCTGCCCGGCGTCAGTCCCGTAGCCATGCAAATGGGCGAATGTGTCGCCCGCAACATCAAAAAAGATTTGGCCGATCAGCCCCGCGAAGAATTCCGTTACACGGACAAAGGGACGATGGCCACCATTGGCCGAAAAGCCGCCATAGCTCACGTAGGGAAATTGAAGCTGTCCGGATTTCCGGCCTGGCTGTTTTGGCTGGGCTTGCACATCTTTTTCTTGATTGGGTTCCGCAACCGATTCGCGGTGCTGTTCAACTGGGCTTGGTCGTACTTTACTTACCAACGCGGCGCTCGACTGATCACAGGCCGCCGGTTGAATTTGCGCCCTCGCAAGAAAATTTCCGAACCCGCCGCTCAACGCGAAGGCGATTACAAAGTCGTTTAAGCAGCCAAAAAATTTCCCCACGAAGTTACACAAAAAAAACACAAAGAAGAAAAACTTTAGACAACAATTTGGACAACAATGATGAAGAGTTCGATTAAGTCGTTGAACCCAATCCTGTTCAATCTTGTAAATCCTGTCTCTTCTTCTGCCTTTCTTCGTGACTTCTTTGTGTGCCTTCGTGGTAGAAACTACTCTCTCTCAAAACTCAAATATCTCTTTCAACTTATCTACGCGCTTGCCCAACGCCGCGCGAATTTCGGCTTTCAACGCTCCCCAGGTTGTCGGGTGTTCCGGCTGGCCTTCAAAGTAAAAAGGACAAGTTCCAGGCAGAATCTCGCGCTTCACTTCGTCCAGATCAGTCGGATCAAATGGGAAGGTGACACAGGCAGTCGGCGCATGCTTTTCCGATGTGTAGATGGAACAAGCCGACGAGTTCTCGCTTTCATAATAAAACGAGCACTGATAAACGATTTTGCAGCAGGCTCCACAACGA
>JAGNMH010000292.1 GCA_017991275.1 Acidobacteriota bacterium | reverse complement strand
AGCGTCTTTCGTTGCGGCATGCCTTTCCATCACCTTTATCGCTTCTTGCGCTATTTGGCCGTCGGGTTGATCTTCGTCCGCGCCTTCGGCTGCGCGCCAATGACACCATGCCAGCTTGCCGTCGGTTAGATTGCGGCCTTCGCCTTTGAAGCCGAGCGGCGTGGTTTGAAAGTATCGCGTTTCATCCCACGAAGGTTTGTCGTCCATGTCGGTTCGCAAATCTTCCATCGTCAAACCGCGATGAAAGATTTTCCCGAAGCTGGTGGCTCGGTATCCATTTTGGCGGAAAAGTTGAGGCAAGGTGACGACATCCGGCAGAGTCGTTCGAAAGTTCGTGTTGTTATCCAGAATCCGCGTCGAGTTCGGACGCAGGCCGGTCAGTAGCGAACTGCGGCTGGGATTGCAAACCGGATATTGGCAATAAGCCGCGTCAAATCGCATCCCGCGTTTGGCCAAACGATCAAGATTCGGTTTCTTCACCATCTCTTCGGTGAAATTGCCGAGTTCATTACGCATGTCATCCGCGACGATGAACAACACGTTGGGCTTTCGCTTGGACTGGGAAAGGGCTGGTTCGTTCGGCGATAGAAAGACCATCGCCAGCAAAAGACACAAACAGGCTTGAACAAGTATTTTCATTTTGTCGAATGCGGAGATGCAGTACCGCGCGCGTAAGCAAGCGGCTTTAGAGTCACAGCCGCTTGCTTACGCGCGCGGTACTTCACCGGATTTTTACCAGCGAATGCGGTGATCGTTCAGCGGATAGGTCGGGTCCCATTTTTTCAACTGTTCGTGCCGATTGCTGAAGCGTTTAACATTTTCGACCAGCTTGGCCATTTTGTCGGGATCAATTTCCACGCCCAGACCAGCCGCGTCGGGCAAAGCCATTTTGCCGTCTTTGAATTGCAACATTGGCCCTTTGATGATGTCTTCGGTTGTCCACGGGTAATGCGTGTCGGCGTCGTATTGAACGCGAGAAATGGCGCAGTTCATGTGCGTCATCATCGCCATTGAAATGCCCAGATGGTTATTGCTGTGGCCGGAACAGCCCCAGCCCATGGCTTCGCAAATCGCAGCCCAATAACGCACGTTGTTCAATCCGCCCATATAGTGATTGTCCAGCAGCACCACATCCACCGAACCTTTTTGGATGGCAGGAACGACGTGCTCCATCTTCGTGACAACCATGTTTGTGGCCAGTGGAATTTTGGTCTGCCGACGAACCGCAGCCATGCCGTCCAAACCGGGTGTCGGGTCTTCGTAATATTCCATGTTCAGCGGTTCAATCGCTTTGGCTACGCGAACGGAAGTTTCGACAGACCACGCGGCGTTGGGGTCAATGCGTAACTTCGCGTTGGGCATCGCGGCGCGCATCATCTGCAAAGCTTCGATTTCCTTGTCGGGATGCAGCACACCGCCTTTGAATTTGCAGGACGTGAAGCCGTACTTCTGATTGAACTCCTGAAACTGGCGCGCAACGGATTCAGGAGTCGAATAATCCGGCCCGTTTGGCGTAGGCATGACAAAAAAGATGTAGGCCGAAAACTTCTGCGCTTCGCGGTAAGCGCCGCCAAGCAAGTCAACTACGCGGCGATTGATGGCTTTGCCGATGATGTCCAGGCAGGCGACTTCGACTGCGCCGAAGGCATTCGGGTTTTTGATTTGACGGCGAAAGTATTCGATCTCAAACGGATCGCGCCCCAACACAATGTCACGCGAAGTTGCCAACGAGCCACCGGGCACGGTGTCTTTCACAGAACCATAATCCTGAGCGCCGCCCGCGCCAATTTCGGCAATGCCTTTGATGCCGTCGTCGGTTTCCAATTCCAGAATCGTGCGTTTGAAATGCGTGTCGTGAACATTCCACGAATTCAGCAGCGCAGCATCCGGCGAAGCCACGACGGTTGCTTTGAACTTGCTGATTTTCATCTTGCTGCGCGGGCGCGCGGCTTTCGGAGTTCCGCTCCGATTCTGTCCGTAAGCATTGGCGTCAAAGGCCAAGGCCATGTCTTCGATGCCAGCAAGGCCGGTGATGCCTGCGGCAGTTGCAATCCATTGGCGACGATTCCAGTCAGTCATAGGTTCCTCACAGAAAACTCAGCCGCAGATTACGCTGACAAACGCAGATCAGCGAAAATCCGTGTTTACCTTCCGTTTTTATCTGCGGCGGAGGTTTTTATAAATATGGTGTCCAGGCTTTCAACATTGCGCGCAGCTCTTCCACCTCTTCCGGTTTGACGTTGGGCAGCGGCGGACGTACTGGCCCGCCTGACAGTCCCACCATATCCATCATTGCCTTCATTGCGGAAACTTCGTACCCCTTTCGTCGAGCGCGCAAAGCGTAAAGCGGCGTGACGCATTCGTAAATCAGCTTCATCAACTCGGCACAGTTTTCTTTGCAACCGGCTTCGTGCAGCGCCAGCGAAAGTTTCGGCGCGACGGTGGCGATGCTTGAAGTGTATGTGCGAATGCCTATGGAGTAATAACCCGGCAAGCTGTCGTCGCCTGCGCCGCCAATCCAGTGCAGCCGGTCGCCCAAACGATTGATAATCATTTGGTAGCGGCGAATGTCAGCCTGCCCGTCTTTCCACGCGCATAGTGTAGGGATGTTATTGGCCAGCTTTTCAACCATCGCCGGAGAAAAGTTCGCCCAATCGCGGCTGTAAATCAGCAAGCCCAAATCCGTCGCCGCGCCGATGGCTTTGTAATAAGCGATCATTCCTTCGTCGTCGGCGTTCGGATAATACGGCGGCAGAGCCAGAATGCCATCGGCTCCGGCGGCGGCGGCTTGTCTGGCCATTTCGACTGCCATCGGCTGGTTGAAACCTACGCCGGCGATGACAGGTGATTTGCCGCCCACGACTTCGACGGTCAGGCGAACAACGTCCGAGTATTCCGGCGGAGTCAGCGAATAAACTTCGCCGGTTCCGCCTGCGGCAACGACGGCGCAAAGCGGATGCTCAACCAGACGGGTCAGGTTGTGGCGCAAACCTTCCAGGTTCAGCGACAGGTCTTCATGGAAAGGCGTGATTGGAAACGCAATCACGCCTTCTTTCAATTTGGTTCGGAGTTCTGTTGGTGTGGTCATTCGTTTTTCCAGAAATTATTTGCGAGTTGGTATCTCTTCAATCGTGATGTCTTTGTAACGAGCTTCGCTGGGAGGGCCAGCGTGGATTTGCAGGCAAATGACGCCTGCTTGTTTGATGGAATCGTCGGCTTCCGTGTAATCCACTGTCTGGTAACCGTTGATTGACAGTCGAATGCGTTTGCCTTCGGCGCGAATAACATATTCGTTCCAGTCCTCGCGCTTCAACACTTTGTCCAGCGCGGCGGCGTCCGGCGAAACCAGCACTTTCTTTCGGCGCGATTCGTCGTAAAGCGCGCCCCAATAATTTTGCCCCAGATCGGCTTGATAGCCTATGACTTCGTGGTTGTTCGGGATGCGTTCGGAGCGAAACTGGATTCCGGCGTTTACCTTTTCGCCCTGAATCTTGAACTTTGCGCGCAAAACAAAGTCCGAATATCGCTGCGGAGTGCAGAGGAATTCATTGTTCGGCAGCGCGGCTTTCATCGAACCGCCGACGATTGCGCCGTCTTCGATGCGAAAGATTTTCATGTTGCCTTCCCAACCGGCAAAGGTCTTGCCGTCGAACAATGGACGAGGCTTGACGGCGGCAAACGTAACGACTGCGAAAGCCAAAACAATCAGCAAAAAGATTCGGTTCATTTGTTCGACTCCTGTTTTCGGCGGTTAGCAATAAAGGCAACCTGTTTCACCGCAGAGGCGTTGCAGCAGTGTGTCTTTTCTCTGCGCGACCTCTGCGTTCTTTGCGCCTCTGCGGTGACTCCCTCTCTGCCTCAAATCAAATCCCACGGCTTGCGCGCTTTGCGGCCAAGCAGTTTTGAGGCTTCGGCATCAGCTACGAAATCTTCTTTCGTAGCGTCCCAGGTCAGACGCCGCCCAACTTTGTAAGCAATGTTTCCCAGGTGCGAAGTCGTCGTCGAACGATGCCCGATTTCGACTTCAGCGTTTGGAGCTTTCCGCGAACGAACGCATTCGATGAAGTTTTGCGTGTGCAGATCAGTCGTGTCGCGGCCTTGAACACGCTTGGGTTGCATGCGCCAGGCGTCAATCGGTTGGGCGCGTTGTTTGGCAGTCAGCGCCTGTTTCTGCGGTTCGGGATAAATTTCAAAGCCGATGCGATCGGCGATCAACGTGCCGTTCGTGCCGTAATAGGCTTCGCCGTTTGGACGGTCGTCCGCGCCGCGCGCTCCGTAATAATTGAAGCCCGGAGTTCGCCCGCCCGCTCCATGAGCGTTCAGGTTGCAGCTTTCATAACTGAGCAAAAAGCCGCCATTCTTGGGATGCTGAAATTCGTAAGTCACCTGCAACAAGTCAGGCACTTCGCCGCGGTCTTTCAGCGTGAAGCGGCCTCCGGTGGCGACGACGGTTTTCGGAGCTTCGACGCCCATAATCTGTTGCACAGTGTCCAGCCGATGCGTGCCGTAATCGGTCATTGTGCCTCCGGCGTAATCCCAAAAGTAACGAAACGTCGAAAGAAAGCGCGCGCGGTTGAACGGAACTTTCGGCGATGGGCCGAGATAAAAATCCCAGTCCAAACCTTCGGGCACGGGTTCGTCTGGCCGATTGCCTACGCCGTTCGGAGTGATGTTGCTGTAATTCCAAACTCGCACAAAACGCACTTCGCCAAGTTCGCCGGATTGAATGATGTTCTGGACTTCGCGGTAATGCGGCGCGCTGCGATGCTGAGTCCCCGTTTGCACAATGCGTTTGTAACGCCGAGCGGCTTCGACCATCACGCGGCCTTCGCGCACGGTTAGCGCCAAAGGTTTTTCTACGTAAACGTCTTTGCCCGCCTGACAGGCCAGCACCGTAATCGCCGCGTGCCAATGATCCGGCGTAGCCACGTGAACCGCGTCCACCTCTTTCAACTCCAGCAGCTTTCTGAAGTCGCCAAACTTTTTGCTGGAGCTTCCTGCCCAGGCTTGGGCTTCGTTGGCGTTCGGTTCGTACACGTCACAAACCGCGCCGTACTCGGCTCCGGGAACATTCCGCATCAAAGCCGAAACTTGGCGACCGCGACCTCCGCAACCGACCAGTCCGACAACGACTCGATCATTGGCTCCGACGATTCGTTCGTAAGAAAGCGCTGTCGTGGAAACCACAGTCGCGCCGGTGATTGCTGAATTGATGAATTCTCTTCGTTTCATAATCGCTTTCTGAGTCAGTACCGCGACCGGTAGGGAGCGGGTTATATACGGTTGAATTTTTCAATCGCCTTTTGCAGCGATTTGAATTGGCGGATGAACGGGAACATCCCGCGTTCGCGGTCGTCAATTTCCTGCGCTTTTTTCAGCACTTCTTCGGCGCGCTCCTGGGGAACGACAACCACGCCGTCTTCGTCGGCAACGATGATGTCGCCGGGGCGAACCGAGACACCGCCGCATTGAACTTCGACGTTGCGGGCGACAGTCGCGTAATGCCCGACCGCAGTTCGCGGCGAAGATGAACGCGCATAAACCGTCAAACCCATTCGCCGCACGTCCCAAATATCACGAATGGCTCCGTCCAAAACCATTCCGGCCATCCCGCGAACTTTCGCCGCCGTAGCCATCAGGTTTCCCATCGCGGCGATTTCCAACGAGCCTTCCATGACGATGACGCCGACTTCGCCGGGTTTGGCGTTGTCAATCATCTCAACGGAATGTTTGGTCGAAAGCGCAGGCGTGGCTTTGTCAGGCGTCGTGGGTTTGACCAGCGAAGTCACCGCTCTGCCGACAATCGGCGTTCCGGTGACCAGCTTCATGTCGTGCAACATCGTGCCGTTTTTTCCTGTGACCAATTCCACGGCATCCGACACCGAAGCCGGATAGCTTTTCTTAAACGCCGCGATGATCGGTTCATCAGTCGAAGTCGAAGTTTTCTTTTGCGCGGCGACAACCACCACCGCCAGCGCCGCACAAGCCAGAACAATCAGAAACTTTTTCATAAGCCGACAACTCTCTGTTCAGAAATTGACCATCAGCCATTGGCCATTAACCTTTATTGGTTTGGGTATGAATCCCGCCTACCCTTTCGGTTAATGCGTAATGGGCAATGGTTAATGGGTAATTCGTTTATGCTCGTCGAAGCTCTTCGTAAACAAAATCGGCACAACGTGAAGCCAGCGCCATCACCGTCAACGTCGGATTCTTTTCAGAATAATCAATGAAGCCGCTGCCGTCGGCGACGAACAAATTTTTGACATCATGCGATTGCAGATAAGGCGTCAGCACGGAAGTTTTCGCGTCGTTGCCCATCTTGCAGGTTCCAACCCAGTGAACGCTGTCTACGCCCGGTGCTGGGTTGGTTCCGGTAATAACTCCGCCCGAAGCTTCGATGATTTCGGAAATCTTTTCGGTCGCGTCCTTGAAAATCGCGCGGTCTTCTGTGGTCAAACTGAAATGCACTTTCGGCACTGGCAAACCGTAAATGTCTCGCAGCTGGGGATCGAGTTCGATGTATCGTTCGGGCGACGGAACCATTCCATTTTGCGAGTACATGCTGATTAACGAGGGCGCGCGTTCGCGCACTTGACGTTTGAAGCCAGCGCCGAAGCCCTGCACGTTCTGGCCGAACGAAGGATTGGAACTGCTGACGCGCGAACCTGAATCCACGATGATGTGATAACCCTTCGGAAAATTCGGATGCGGCTTTTCCCAGTAAAACGATGCGATGTAAGCGTGGCTGCTTTCCGTGCCGTCGTCGTTGAAAACCGGCGCGTTGTTCAATTGCTTCAGGTAGCCTTGCGCTCCGGCTGTGGTGTGCGTAATCAGATTCTTGCCAACCAGCCCACTGGAATTCGCCAAGCCATTGGGAAAATGCGCCGATTTCGAAAGCAACAACAACCTTGCGGATTCAATCGGCCCGCAAGCCAGAAC
>JAGNMH010000291.1 GCA_017991275.1 Acidobacteriota bacterium | reverse complement strand
TTTTCCGGAGCATCTCCAAGCAAAGAAATCCCAGTCGAAGATCAAGGCGGCGTGTCTGGTTCATTCGGCAGAAAAGCTTCCGAAAGAGGCACAATACCTTTGCCTCGCCCATTTGATGACACTGGTAAAACGACTCTTATACGTGGTCAGAAATTCCCCACCGCCGAGAACAAGGTGGATAAGCAAACGGGAACCAATGAGTCAGCCACTGTTGGCTTGCGAATCCCCTTGATGATTGGGGCGGCAATAGTTGTGGTTGCGTTAATTGCGGCAATTATTTACTTCAGCAGGAAAGAGGAACCGACCGTCGTCACAAAACCGCAGGTTTCTGCATCTCCATCTGGAATGTTACTTATTCAGGGTGGAAAGTTCACAATGGGCAGGAACAACGGCTCACCTGACGAGGGGCCTGCTCACGAAGTCGAAGTTAAATCTTTTTACCTGGATATACGCGAAGTCACCAATCAGGATTACAAACGGTTTGTTGATGCAACCGGGCATTCAGTCCCAAAAAACTGGAAATCTAATGACTCCTACGCTCCGGATGAAGCAATGCTCCCAGTAACATACGTCACCTGGGATGATGCGACGTCTTATGCAAAATGGTCAGGAAAAAGGTTGCCGACTGAAGCAGAGTGGGAATTCGCCGCGCGTGGAGGCAACAAAGGATACCTTTATCCCTGGGGAGACCAATGGAGTCCAGGATTCGCAAATGTAGATCGTAAAGGACAACGCAAGCCAGCTCCGGTTCGAAGCTTCGAAAAAGACATCAGCCCTTTGGGGATTTACGATCTTGCTGGCAATGTCAGTGAGTGGGTACAGGATAATTATTCCGAACGATATGGAGCCAATCCAGACCGTCGCTTACGAGTTTATCGTGGCGGCAATTTCCTGGATGCGCCTGAAAAAGGAACCAATACATACCGTTGGGCCGATTTTCCGGGTGACATCCCCGACGATCAGATATTAAGAGTTGGGTTCAGATGCGCCAAAGACATTGAGTGATAATTGGTATGGTCGAAAATGGTTTTGAAAACATCCTCGCGGGATACGACAGGAAATGTGCATTTAAGCACAGAGCTTCTTACCTGCTGTTGCCCACCCTGTTCCTGCTTATGGCATTTTCAGACACCGGCTTTGCTCAGAAGCGCAGCGAACGAAGCAAAACAGACAAAAAAACTGCCAATACCGGCACAGTCGGCCCAAAGAGGACTGATCGCACCATACCTGAAAGCGAACGAGTCAAAGTCATCACCAAGACAGAGTTCGTCCGAATAGCCGTCAACCCTAACAAAGGCTATTTGAGCCTGGTGGCTGTTCAGAATGCTGCGGTTACCCTCACACCACTGGCCAACAGCCAGAAGAAAGCCTCTGAAATAAAAGAAGTCATCAAAGACCCTGACGGAAGCCTCAACCTGATCAATTTACTTCCTGGCAAATACAAATTAACCATAGAGCATGATGATTACTCTCCTTACTCTGACACCATTCAGGTTGACCCGGCACGCCCGGATACTATCGTGGCATTGAACAAGATGGTTTCACTGTATGGAGTAATCCGCATTGGTGGACTTTTGCCAGGCTCGAAAATGTTTCTGGATGATAAGCCGATAAAACCATCCGAAATGAATCAGCAAAACCAGAGCGCAACTATTGAAAGAATCCCGATTGGAAAACACCGCCTGAAGATTTCAAAGGACGGGTATGCTGACCTGAATAAAGAAATTGACGTTTCGCCAAGAGAAGAGCGATTCGTCCCTGCGCAGCTTGAGTTGGCAATGGTAACCGTCAATCTGACCTCCAGGCCTGGCGCAAGGGTGTACGCAGGCAGCGTCGAAAAAGCCATCATTCCATCGGATGGCAAAGTGGCAATTTCGCTCCCCCCCGGCAGGCATTCGATCAGAGTATCAAAGGAAGGTTATCAGGAATGGGCCAAGGAACTGTCCTTATCTCTGGCAAATAACTCTATTGCGGAGCGAATCGAACTCGTTCCGATTCCTAACTCAGCGGAAGGAGATTGGGAGCCTTCGTTGGGAGCAAGAAAATGGTTTCCTCAGGCTTCAGGCTGGAAGTTTGAAACATCCGGAGCATTGATAAGAGGCGACAGGCTGGTCTTGTTCGATACGGAATCAAACCGCGACTTCAACACCTATCGTGACTTCAAACTCGAATTCGATGTCGTCTTCACCAATGGCAAAGGACTGGCCTGGGTGGCACGTGCCAAAGACCTCAATAATTACTACCTGTTTGAAATCATAAACCCTCAAACCAGTCCGACGTTGAATTTCTATGTTTGTCAGGATGGAAAACTGGAATGGAAGAACAGTCAGCGAATTGTCGAAAAGATGGACAAGAAAGGCGATTCTTTCCACATCACCTTTGAGGCCAAAGGCAATCGTTTTGACACCAGAATAACCATCGCCAGTTCGCCATCAATCAAACCTCGCCCGATTGGCATATTCCAGGACGATTCGCTCTCTTACGGAGGTGTTGGCTTCAAGGGCAAAGACCTGAGCGAATCTCTGCTCCAAACTTTCTTCGTCATTCCAATAAACTGACTAAAGAAACAACGCGCCAACAAGCCGACGATCCCAATGGATCAATCACTTGTTGACGCTTTGTTGTGCTTGGAAATAGTGGCTTAGAAGCTGTATTTCAGCGCAAATTGTATGGTGCGCGCCGGTGTGCGCGTATCCACATAATTTTTCTGAGTCAACGGTTCCAACCCAAGATTGCCGAAAAATAGCCGGTTGATAGGGATGCCGTAATTAGCGTGGTTAAACAGGTTGAAGAATTCAGTCCGAATCTCCAACTTGTTATCTTCGCCAATTGAGATGATTTTGTTGACCGCCAGATTTATCACGGACATGTCATCCCCACGAAACGTGTTTCGCGGCGCGTTGCCAGCATCGAACGTGGCCAGCGAGCTTATGCGGTCAGAAGAATTTCCATCGCGATTGATGTCGCAGCAGAAAAGCACTGAATAGGGTTGAGCTGTCTGATAAAAACCCGTGCTGGCCAATTGCCATCCACCCAGAGGGTCTTTCCGGCCAAACCCCGGCAATTCCCAAATGAAGCTGTAAGCGAAGCGATGACGTATGTCGAAGTTCGCGTCTCCACGTTCCGCAGACCTGTTAAAACTGCTCTGCGGCAAAGCATTAGCCCCGCCCAGATCAAACAGGTCTGACACTTCATCAATTGCGTGCGACCAGGTGTAAGCAGTCGTCAATTGCACGCCGTGAGAAAATCGCTTGTTCAACTGAAGTTGAAGGCTGTGATAATTCGAATTGGCGTCCGATTCGATCGAGGCGTATGAGCCAAGCAAGGGATAAGGCCTGAAGCCGAAATCCTGTTTGCCTGACGGCGGAATGTTGATGCCAAAGAATGACGGGAACAGCAGATCGCTTCTACCTGGGATAGACGCCTCAGCTTGAATGGAGCCAACCAGCGCAATGGAATTCGGGCCAAGGTTCGGAGTCGCGAATCTGAGCAGGCGAGTTCCCTTCGTCCCAACATAGGCAGCAGAAAAGAGAAAGTCTCTTAACAATTCCCTTTCAAAGGTTAATCCCCAATGTTGCGAGTATGGAGTTTCCAGATGGGCGTTCGGCAGAATGAATCCCGGACCGGTCGTCAAATTCGTAAGGAAGGCAGCGTTGAGCATGGCCAATGCCGGGCTTCCAAATGCTCCATTGTACTGGTTCAGCGTGCCCGGTTTGGCAAATGTGACGTAAGGATTCTGCGCCACCAGATTGTGGAAAAGTTTCTTCGGGTCTTGAGTGCAGCCGATGGGATCTGCCGCACAATTAGGGTTATAACCACCGTAGTTGACGGTCATGAAGTTTGGAAAAACATTCCGGGACTGGCTAATTACCGCTCCCAGTATCTGGTCGTAATAAATGCTGTATCCGCCGCGGATCGAGGTCTTTCCATTCTTGAACGGGTCCCAGGCGAACGCGAAATGGGGGGCCAGGTTATTGGCGTCGGTCTTATAAATCTTGAATCGCCCGGAGAGAAAATCCTCGAAGCCGGAAACGCCTCGCCCAAAAACCGCTCCTGTCACCTGCCTCTCCGCAGCAATGAATAGCTGCACATCGGGTGAGTTAAAGGTTGACTCGATCCGACGGTTCACTTCTTTCGGAACAGTGTTTAGTTCGTACCTTAGCCCCAGGGTCAAAGTAAAGTTGGGGCGCACTCGAATTTGATCTGCAAGGAAAAGATTGTTCTGCCAGTACCTAAGTCCTATGCTCGAATCAGAAGCGCCGTTGGAAAATGTCTGAAAGATTCCGGTTGGAGCTCCAACAGACAAATAATCTCTACCCAGATAGAAACCGCCCGGATTGATTGAAGAAACACCCTGAAAATTCTTTACGTCCTGTGCGCCATTGAAGACCGCCAATGGGCGAAAGTTTCTATCAAGCGAACTGCTGAGATGGGTCGAGCGAACATCGAAGCCGGTGGTGAATCGGTGATTCGATTTGTCGTAGATAAAAGTATCGGCCAGTTGGTAGGTGTTGTTTGTTCTCTGTTGCGGAAAATTGAAAACATCAACCCCGATTGAGTTATAGCCAGTTACAACTACCTGGCCGAGCGGGCCGGTGATTCTTTCCGTATCAAAGCCTTCGACAATACGAAACAGTGGCTCTGAAGAACCAGAACTGTTTTGAATGTAAGGTGCGTTTAGAAGGAAAGCCCGTTCTTTGGGATTGGTCAGGTAACCACCCGCCGGGGAAAGGAATGGATTGCGAACTTCTTCAAATCCCAAAGAAGTTCGTCCATAGGAAAAGCGAAACTGATTGGCGGCACGCGCGGAAATTGGGCTGTCAAACAGGAGCGATAAATTCTGTGTTCGCACCTTGGCTCGCAAAGAGGAAAACAGCGATTCGCCCGTGACCGGCAGAATGGTGTTGTCGTTCGTAAAGTTATATCTGCCGCTCAAAACGTGATTACGACCGAAGGCATTGATGTTCTGATCAAGCTTAATTGAAAAGATATCGCCATCGGCGCTGGCAGGTAGAACCTGTGTGAAAGTGGCTGGCCCGTACGGCCCGCCCGGATTGTTTGGAAAAGGATAGAGACTTAAAAACGCATTGCCCGCCAATGAAGTCGGAAAAACTTTATTGCCGGAATTGTCCGTGAGGCCTGTGTCTCCTGAAGTGAAAAGCCCGCGCTGAGCAATTGTTGGAACAGCAAAATGTGATTCTTTGCTGGCATTGACGCCCTGATGTTCGTAGGAAGTGAAGAAATGCGTCTTGTCTTTGACAATCGGCCCTCCAAAAACGAAGCCATATTGCCCGCGAGTGTAAGGACTTTCGCCTCCAACCGGATTGGCCGGAGCCAAAGCTTGGAGGTTGCCAAGTTGGCCCGCAGGGTTCAGTCGTCCGATCCTGACAGGCGCGCCGTCTGAAGCTCTGGTTAAAGGAAACGTGGCCGGGCCGCCGGTCAAATCAAAAGTGTCTCTGGCTTTCAGCCGCTTATCTGTCAAAAAGCCATAAAGCGTTCCGTGAAATTCCCGCCCGCCCGAACGGGAAACGCCATTGATCTGCGCTCCCATGTTGCGGCCCAATTGCGGTTCGGGCAGCAGCGTGGTGATCTGAACTGCTTGCATGCTTTCAATTGATTGCGGCACCAGTGAAGTGAACCCTTGCCGCCGGACGCCGATGTCTTCGTCGTTATTATCCGAACCGTCAATCGTAAAATTATTTGCCCGGCTGCGAATGCCGTTGACTGCAAATTGACCAGTAGTGCCGACTCCAGGCCCAACTCCAGGCCCAACGTTGTTTCCGATTGACATAGGAGGCGGGGCCACACCAGCAGCCAGGAAAGCCAGATCGTCAAAAGTACGAATGCCAGGCAAAGGCAGCACCAATAATTGCCGCGAATCAAAATGCTGAGTCCGGCTTGCGTTGGAAGTATTAACCAGTTGTTCCGACTCAAAGACATCAGCCGGAGCGGCGCCAGCCTGGCCTGCGGGCTGTGTGACTGGCGGCTGCGCCGGTTGGGTTGGAGGGCCAGCCACCGCCGCAATTTTTCGCAATTCCAGCGGAGGAGGCGTGACAACGCTTGGATCAAGAATGCGAACAGGGATATTTGTCGCAGAGGTAGGAACGACTTCGTATCCAGGACTGCTTGCACTCACCGAATACACACCAACGGGGAGCATCTTGATGAAATACTCGCCCCCAGTATCCGTCAAAATAGTGCGTATCAACCCCGTGTCGCGGTTGGTCACTGTAACTGTCGCCCCGTTTATCGAAGTCTTGGTTCCCAATTCATAAACGTTACCTCTGATGGCTCCACTGGTCACAGTTTGCGCCTGAGCCACGGACAGGAAAACCAGTGTCGTTACTATCAAGAGGAAGAAAAGCTTTGCAATATTTCTGAGCATCTGATTCCTTTCTATGGTTATTTTCAATTTGCGGAAGTGAAATCATTCTTCGCGTCTTCGAGCAGCCTGCTAATCGAGTCGCGAATTTCTAGGGTATAGCAAGCATATTCACGATCTAACTGCTCGCGAGAAAGTTCATGATCATTATCTTTTTCGGGAGGCATCAAAGGAGTCCCGAAAGTAATGCTGATCGGTTTCAGCCGAATTCCATCACCGACTTTTGACCAGGCGTTAAACGACCCATTAATGACGGCAGGGACAATTGGTATTTGAAGTTCACGCGACAATATGGCCACTCCTTTTTTGAACACCTGCAACTCCCCGTCACAACTGAGTGAGCCTTCCGGGAAAAGCAGAAGGTTCTGTTTTGCCTTGAGTCCGATGGCGCTGATCCGCATCGCCCGCCCCAAATTGGTATCGGGGTCCACCGGAACAATACGACCCATTCGCGCGATCACATCTTTGAAACCGCCGCTGAAAAAAGGGGTAAAGCCAAGCGTAAACATATATTTGATGACGCGGTAAGGCAGGACTGAAGAAACCAAAGGGCCGTCCAAATA
>JAGNMH010000290.1 GCA_017991275.1 Acidobacteriota bacterium | reverse complement strand
CTCCGTGCCCGGCAAATACGCGCGCTTGATCCTGAAACTGCGAGGAGAAACAGTGTTGGCCATCGGCGCTGGCAAAGCCGAATCGCAAACCGATATTGACGCCATCGTTGCCGCCAGCTTGATCTGGCTGGCCGGTTTCAACCAACAGCGCGAAGCAAAGCAACAAGCCAAACGGTTGCTGATCTGCGTTCCGGCTGGCAGTTCTCAAACCGTCATCGAGCGGCTGACGCTGCTGGATGCGTCGCATTTAGGAGCTCGCCTTGAATGCCTTGAAGTCGAAGAGCGGCGTGGGGATTTGAATTCTGTGCAGTTGGCGACGCAGGATGAACTGCTCAACACGCACCCGCGAGAACTCGACTGGCCGGAAACTGCGACGACTGAAAACCATTGGCGCGAAAGGATTTTGCGGCTCGCGCCCGGACAAATCGAGCTGAGGCAACTTGCCGGAAAAGAAATCTATTCGATCAACGGCCTGGAATTTGCGCGCGCAAGTTTTGGCGATAAGCTTCGCGTCAGATTTGGCGTTGCGGGCCTGGATTCTGACCAGCCGACTTCGGAAACGCTCAACGAATCGAATTTCGACCGGCTGGTTGAATTGGTTGGCCGAATTGCCGAAAACCGCTCTGCAAAATCCGCAAATCGCCGGCATCCGCTTCACCGTTTGCGCGAAGAAGCCTGGCTGGAATCGTTGCTGCGAAAAGACATTCGCGTTTTGGGCGAAGACTTGGACGAGCGATTCGTTTACTCTCAAATCCCGGCTTGGCGCGGCGACGAACGCTCGGTGATTGATCTGCTTACGGTGAATCACAAATCTCGATTGGTGGTGATCGAAGTCAAAGCTTCGGAAGACACTCAACTGCCGCTGCAAGGTCTGGATTACTGGCTGAAAGTTGAACAGACTCGGTTGCGCGGAGAATTTCACCGGCGCGGCTTGTTTGCCGGAATCGAACTAGCCAACCAACCGCCGCTGCTTTATTTGGTGGCTCCGCGTTTGCGATTCCACCGCACCTTTGCAATTGTCGCCCGGTGTTTGTCATCACAGATCGAATCTTATCAAGTCGGCGTCAACACCAACTGGCGCGAAGGCGTCCGCGTTCGCACTTGTGAACGTGTCAATAACCATCAATCCAAAGAGTCTTTTTAATGGCAAATCCGCAATCCGCAATCCGCAATCCGCAATCCGCAGACGGAATTCTGATCATTGATAAACCCGCCGACTGGACTTCGCATGATGTAGTGGCGAAGGTGCGAAAGATCGTCAGAACTCGTCGAGTCGGTCACACCGGCACGCTTGATCCATTTGCCACCGGAGTTCTGGTCGTTTGCCTTAATCGAGCTACGCGATTGGTGCAGTTTCTGACCGGAGACGACAAGGAATATCTGGCTACGATGCGGTTGGGTTTTGCGACTGAAACCGGTGACTTGACCGGCGAAGCCCGTTTGCCTGTCACAGACGCCAACCACATCACGTCCGAACAGGTGCAAGAAGCTCTTAAACATTTTCGCGGACGCATTCAGCAAATTCCGCCTATGTATTCAGCCAAGAAAGTCGGCGGAGTGCGGCTTCACGAAATGGCCAGGCGAGGCGAAGAAATCGAGCGCCAGCCAATCGAAATCGAAATCAAAGAGTTGGAGCTGGTAGAGCAAGCCGAAAACAATAATGATTTTTCTTTCCGAGTCGTCTGCACCGCCGGAACTTACATTCGCACGCTGGCCGAAGACATTGGTAAACGGCTTGGCGTCGGAGCGCATTTGATCTCGCTTCGCCGGACGCGAGCCGGGTCTTGCCCTCAGTCAGAAGCCGTGACACTGGATAAACTGGCAGAACTGGTTGAACAGGACAAACTTGGCGAAGTTTTGATCCCAATGGCCGATGCCGTCGAACTAACTGAAATCCTGCTGAGCAAGGAAGAGTGCAAAGCCGTCACTAACGGTCGTTCAATTCGTCGCAATGGAGATTGGAGAAATGGAAGCAAGGCCAAGCTTTGCGATGACAAGCGTCAGTTGATGGCAATAGCCGAATTCGATGTTCAGCAATCCGCATGGCAACCGCGCGCAGTTCTGGCCGAAGCCACATAATTTTAGATTGCCGCCGCTGATTGCAACCAGAAAGGCTGTGCTATACTGCCTTTGCCGAATGAAAAGGTTACCCGCCCGGACCGAAAACACTGAAAAGCAACTTATACGGTCCGGAAATATTGGAAAGATAAACAATTGAAAACAAAATTGAACGCGAAAGAAGCCGTTCAATCCCCCCAGAAAACGGCTTTAATCCTCTCTGAAAAAAGACCGGCACACCCGTCCGGGAAAACAAAAAAACCATAACAGGCTGTCAGTTTTACGGCCCTGAACAGCAAGCTGACGGCCAGGAGTAGCAGCATGGCAGAGCAAGATAAGAAGTTGAGTCTCAGCGAGCTGCTCGAAGCGCATAGGCGTGAACGAGAGCGTTTAGTTTGGGAAGGAAGCTTCCGCGATTACTTCGAACTCGTAACCGGGAACCCGCGGCTATCTTCCCTTTCGCATGCCCGCATTTGCGACATGATTCTGGCTTCAGGCACTGAGAAAATCGCCGAAGGCACTCGCGATGAAATAATCCGCTATAAATTTTTTAGTGATGAACTGTTCGGCATCGAAGAGCCAATTGCCAAAGTCGTCGAATACTTCAAATCGGCTGCCCAGCGGCTGGAAGTTCGCAAACGCATTCTGTTGTTGATGGGACCTGTCGGCGGAGGTAAATCCACCATCGTTTCAATGCTCAAACGCGGTCTGGAGCAATGGTCGCACACAGAAGCCGGCGCGGTTTACGCCATTAAAAACTGCCCGATGCACGAAGAACCGCTGCATCTGATTCCGCCTGAACTTCGCCCGGAAATCGAAAAGCATTACGGCCTGTATATCGAAGGCGAACTTTGCCCGCAATGCCGATACAACCTTGACCACGTTTATCAGGGCAAACACGAAGACGTGCAGATCGAACGCATAGCCTTTTCAGAAAAAGACCGCATCGGCATCGGTACATTCGCGCCTTCGGATCCCAAATCCCAGGACATCACAGAACTGACAGGTTCGATTGATCTTTCGACCATCGGCGAAATCGGAGTCGAATCAGACCCGCGCGCATACCGCTTCGACGGCGAACTGAACATCGCCAATCGCGGTTTGATGGAGTTCATCGAAATCCTGAAGTGTGATGAGAAGTTTTTGTATTCGTTGCTGACGCTGTCGCAGGAACAAAACATCAAGACTGGCCGCTTCGCCATGATCTATGCCGACGAAGTGATCATGTCGCACACCAACGAAAACGAATACACGGCCTTTGTCGGCAACAAAAAATCCGAAGCTCTGCAAGACCGCATCATCATGGTCAAGGTTCCTTATAACCTGAAGGTCACGCAGGAAGAGCGCATTTACGACAAGTTGCTGAAACAGTCCGAAGCCATGCGCAGCATCCACCTGGCTCCGAACACATTGAAGATCGCCGCGATGTTTGCCGTTATGTCTCGTTTGGAAGAACCGAAGAAAGCAAACGTAGACATAGTCAAAAAGATGAAGCTTTACGACGGCGAAGATGTCGAAGGCTTCAAGTCAAAAGACGTGCGCGAGCTTCAGGACGAAACCGTGCGCGAAGGCATGGACGGCATTTCTCCGCGTTACGTCATCAACCGGTTGTCGAACGCTCTGGTCAAAGACAACATCCAATGCATCAACCCAATTGACGCTCTGCGAGCGATCAAGGACGGTTTTGACCAGCACACCGGCATCAAAACCGAAGAGAAAGAGCGTTACCTGAGCCTGATTTCTCAAGCCAGGCGCGAGTACGACAACATTTCCAAGACTGAAGTCCAGCGCGCATTCGTCTACTCTTTTGAAGAGATGGCGAAAAACATGTGCAACTCTTACCTGGACAACGTCGAAGCTTATTGCAACAAGGAAAAAATCAAAGACCCGATTACCGAAGAAGAGTTGGAAGCCGACGAACGGCTGATGCGCTCCATCGAAGAGCAAATCGGGATTTCTGAAAACGCCAAGAATACTTTCCGGCAGGAAATCCTGATCCGCATTTCGTCGTATTCGCGCAAAGGCAAGACCTTCGATTACAACTCGCACGAGCGGCTGAAAGAAGCCATCGAAAAGAAAATCTTCTCCGACCTGAAAGACGTGGTGAAGATCACCACGTCGGCCAAGACACCGGACGCTGACCAGCTTCGCCGCATCAACGAAGTGATTGACCGGCTGGTAACAGATCACGGTTATTGCACGATCTGCGCGAATGAATTGCTGAGTTACGTCGGCACATTGCTGTCGCGATAACCGCTTCTCCCCAATGAAGTGATTGACGCTCCCACCCGCACGGCGCAAACTGTGCGGGTGTTTTCAATTGGAGGCGCTTATCTATGTTCTGCCCGAAATGTGGTATTGAAAATCCTGATGCCAACAAATTCTGCCGCGCTTGCCGCGAACCCCTTCTTGTTATCGCACAAGCCATGAAAAAACGGTTGCCGGTGATGATCGTCAGCCAACTCGACGCGGCGCTGGAAAAGCTGAGCGAACGATTTCGCCGAGACAGTATTCTCTGGTTGGTTCTTGGTGTCGGAATGGCAATTTCCGCCTCATTTCATCTCGGTCGTCCAATGGGGTACAGGTTTGAAGCGGCGATCGCGTTGATCGGTTTTTTGCTGAGCGGGTGGTCCTATTTGATCTATCGGCGCAGTTTGGCATTGGGGGAGCGGGCCGAAGCCGGCCAATTTATCTCTGAATCCTTAGTTGGCAACACAGCACGCACAAGTGGGAATCAGACGTTGAATTTATTCGCAGGAACAGACAACGAAGGCTCACGGCGAGAAGCGGACATCATTTTTTGCCCGTCGTGCGGGGCGAATGCGGGGAAGCGATCACCCCATTGCCCTTCGTGTGGCGCGGGTTTGCGAGCAGTACGAAAGGCGCTTGAGCCTGGTGCCTGGCGGGCCAGGCTTGATCGCTTGCTCGACAGCCGGATCGAAAGAATGAGCGACAAAACCAGGATTCGCCAAAACGCCAGTGGAATGATCTGGATGAGCGGTCTTTATTCTCTGCTGGGTTTTTTTGAACTTTATGAAAATGGGAACCCGATGTATTTGTTGCTGGGTTTCATGTTCCTGGCCACCGCACTGTGGGACGGCGCAGCCTCGCGTCGCTGGTTTCCAGCGCAAGAAACGAAGAGCGGTACGCACACAGTTTCAGAAGCCGGGTTAGTCGCAACCGCCGTCCCCACGACAAACGAGCTGAGCCTGCCAGCAGCTCAAACGGCATTTAGCGTGACCGAGACAACGACGCGCAAATTGGCTCCCGTGCCGGTTCAATCACCAAAAGACCCAAAAGACCCAAAAAACCCAAAAAACCCAAAAAACATGGAGACTCGCAACATTTGAGGTAAGCAGTATGTCAGTCCAACGCAACGATTGGTCGTTACAACGCAAAGGCATCATTGACCAGGATCGCCACAAAGAGCGCATCAAGGAAGCGGTTCGTAAAAACCTCGGCTCGATTGTTTCCAACGAATCCATCATCCTGTCGAATGGGCGCAAAACCGTCAAAGTGCCGATGCGCGCGTTGGATGAATACAAATTCCGTTTCGACCACCGCAAGCGCAAACACGTAGGCCAGGGCGACGGCAAAACCAAAGTCGGCGACGTCATTGCCCGCGAAGATCAACCAGGTCAGGGGCAAGGCACCGGGCAAGGCGGCGACAGCCCTGGTCAGGATTATTACGAAGCCGAGGTGGACATTGACGACATTGCCGCGATGATTTTTGAAGATTTGCAGCTTCCTTTTCTGGAAGACAAAGCCAAACGCGCCGTGCCGTCCGAAACCACTCGCTTCACTGAAATTCGCCGCACCGGAGTGCTTTCAAATCTGGACAAGCGCCGCACAGTTCTGGAAAACATTCGCCGCAACGCCCGCGAAAAAGGCCAGGCCAAAATCGGCGGCTTCAAAAAAGAAGACATGCGATTCAAAAGCTGGGAAGATGAAATCCGCCACGAATCGAACGCAGCTGTCATAGCGATGATGGACGTGAGCGGTTCTATGGGTGAGTTCAAAAAGTACATCGCCCGCAGCTTCTTTTTCTGGATGGTCAGGTTTCTGCGAACGAAATACGACAGCGTAGAAATCGTTTTCATCAGTCACCACACCGAAGCCAAAGAGGTCAACGAAGAGCAGTTCTTCACTCAGGGCGAATCAGGCGGCACCGTAGTCAGTTCGGCTTATCAACTGGCGCTGGACATCATCGCCGAACGTTTCCCGCCCCGTGATTGGAACGTTTACCCGTTCCACTTTTCGGACGGCGACAACTACTACTCCGACAACGAAGACGCCGTGAAGATGGCCGACCAGTTGATCGAAACCTGCAATTTGTTCGGCTACGGGGAAATCGGCGAAGAAGGCATGGCTACTTATCGAAGAAGCTCCGGCGCGCTGCTTTCAATCTTCAACGACCGACTGAAAAACCAGGATCGGTTTATCGGAGTACGGATTGACGACAAGGAAGATGTTTATCCGGCGTTGAAAGAATTCTTCGGCAAGCGCGGCGTTGAGGCTTAAAAGTCCAATTTTCGCGGACTGCCACGAACTCAAAAACCAGTCACCGCAAGAACGGGCAATTCCTTTCTCGTGGCCGGTTCTGTGATCTCAGCCTTACTCTTTTCTTCCCAGTTTCGCAGGACAGTCAGCCATCCTCGAAGCCGTAGTTCGCGCCTTGCCCTGCCTATAAAACTACAAGCCAATCCGAAATATGCGGAAGATTTTTTTCGCATCGTTGGCAGTTTTCCAAAGCAAACGTTGCCTGTCTGAGTGGATGGGCAAAACATGAAGCCTGCCAGTCGTTGAATGCGTGACTTGGCCATACGCAATCTGGCGACTCGCTCCAATCCATCCCTTCTCCAATTCGTCGAAAAACTCTCAAACCGATCAGGAG
>JAGNMH010000289.1 GCA_017991275.1 Acidobacteriota bacterium | reverse complement strand
CTTCCAGTTCAAGCGTTTTGCGGGCTTGCTCATTCAACTGAATGCGAAGCGGTTCCGGCAAAGCTTCAATTCCTGCCCTGACGGTTGCGGCTTCGACAGAAAAAACCGACAGATGGTGGTGGCAGCATCCGCTGCAACCAGAGCGGCAAACCAGATGTTCGGCGTAACGAGACGACAGCTTTGCCGTCAACGAGTCCGCGTATTCGATCAATTGGCGATAGGGTTCAGTCACGTTGGCGATTGTAATCGAAGGAGTTGAATTTGCTGAAACATCGCCGGGCAGCCTTGCGTATGGCCGGTTGAACAATGCGCGACATTCTTCTAAACCAAATCTGCCGTGTAAAAGGAGGCTTGTGACTTTATGGGTGAAGCAGTTGGCAAAGTTATTTTCGTCGTCATCGCTCTGATCGTGATTGCGACTGTTGGGTCATTGATTCTTTCGGTTCTTGGGTTAGTGCTGGGGTTGATCCCGTTGTTGATTAAGTTGGCCGTTTTCGGCGGATTGATTTATCTGGCCTGGCTGGCATTCAACAAACTCACCAAGTCGTCTCAGACGCTTTGAGAGTCGAAACTAAGTTAATCCTGTCACGCTTTAACAAACCGCCTGCTCTTGTTCGCCGATCTTGTCTCCAAACGCATTGGCCGATGAACAATGGCAGGCGGTTCCTTTACGCAGCAGCCGATCGCAGTTCGCAACTTTCTACCAGAATCTGCAATTCGCTGAACCGTTCGATCAAAAAATCGGCTCCGGCTTCGGCTAGTTCGGTTCTGCCGCGAAAGCCGGGAATGTAGCCGCAAGTTTTCATTCCCGCCGCTCGTCCCGCAATCACATCAAATTTTGTATCGCCGACCATCAAGCATTCCGACGGCCGGACACCACAAGCGCTCGCCGCCGCCAGCAACATCATCGGCGAAGGCTTCCGTTCAGACAGACTGTCGCCGCCAAGCACAATCTGAAATTGCGACAACATTCCCAAACCTTCCAGCAAAGCAACAGAAAATTCGTGGGGTTTATTGGTGACAATCGCTTTGGACAGATAATCCAGACGAGCGAGCGTTTCTGTTACTTCAGGATAAACACGAGTTTGATCCAATAAGTGTTCGCGGTAATGGCTCTGAAAAATTTTGAGAGCGTCATCAACTTCATCAGGCTGAGGCGAAGCTTCGGCGGAAGCGGTCAATGATCTTTCAACCAGCAACCGAGCGCCTTCGCCAACAAAATTCAGCACACGAACCGAAGGCAGAACCGCCAATCCAAGCTCGGCCAACATCAGGTTTACAGAATTCGCCAAATCGGCGCGCGAATCCACCAAGGTTCCATCCAGATCAAACAACAGACATTTATAACTCATCGTTTTGACACCATCGGGGCTTTTGCAATTCATCGAAATAAAGTTAGCATCCCGTTTACCAACGATTATCCATATTTTCAACCCGACTATTTCCCGAAAGGATTCCAATGCCTGAACCAAATAACGCCGAGCCAAAGTTTACCAATCGCCTGATTCACGAAACCAGCCCTTATTTGCAGCAACATGCGCACAATCCTGTTGACTGGCATGCCTGGAACGATGAAGCGCTGGAACTGGCTCGCCGTGAAGACAAAGCTATCCTACTTTCCATAGGTTATTCAGCCTGTCACTGGTGCCATGTCATGGCTCACGAATCTTTCGAGAACGAACCAATCGCCAAGCTGATGAACGACAACTTCATCAACATCAAAGTTGACCGCGAAGAGCGCCCCGATTTGGACACGATATACATGAATGCCGTGATGATGATGAACGGGCATGGCGGATGGCCGATGACTGTGTTTCTGACTCCTGATGGAGTTCCGTTTTACGGCGGCACTTATTACCCGCCAACGGATCGCGGAGGCATGCCCGGCTTTCCGCGAATCCTGATTTCGATTGCCGAAGCTTACCAGGCCAAACGCAGCGAAATTGCCGAGAGCGCCAAAAGCATTCTGGGAGAATTGAACCGACTGGAAGCTGCAAAACCGGCTGAAGGCGAATTGAGCCACGAAATAACAGATCATGCGGCAAATCATTTGCTAAGAATGCTGGACCCGGCTGAAGGCGGTTTTGGCCGCGCTCCAAAGTTTCCGCCTTCGATGACGCTAAGCTTTTTGCTTAGGCAATACGCGCGAACCAAAGACCAGGCGGCGCTGGAAGCAGTCGAACTGACTCTGCAAAAAATGGCCAACGGCGGGATGTACGACCAATTGGGTGGAGGCTTTCACCGTTACTCCGTGGATGAACGCTGGCTGGTTCCGCACTTTGAAAAGATGCTGTACGACAATGCTCTGCTGGCGAGGATTTACCTGGACGCTTTTCTGGTCACCGGCAAAGAGTTTTACAAACGCATTGCGACTGAAACTCTGGATTACGTTCGTCGGGAAATGCTGGATTCTAGCGGCGGCTTTTACTCTTCGCAGGACGCCGACAGCGAAGGCGAGGAAGGAAAATTTTTCGTCTGGTCTCAATCAGAAATCGAGGCTCTGCTCGGCGAAAAAGACGCGAAGCTGTTTTGTCGTTACTTCGATGTAACTGAATACGGCAACTTTGAAGATCACAACATCCTGCACGTTGACGTCGAAGCCGAAAGCATCGCCCGGCTGATGCGCGTGTCAGTTGAAGAACTAAATGCAGCCATTGCTCGCGGTAAACAAATTCTTTTTGAAGCCCGCGAAAAACGCATCAAGCCTTTCCGCGACGAAAAGCTGCTGACTGCCTGGAACGGACTTATGCTCCGCAGTTTTGCCGAAGCTGCGCGCGTGTTGGATCGAAGCGATTATCTGGAAGTCGCGGTGAACAACGCCAACTTTCTGCTGCGCGAATTGAAGCAAGGAACTCGTTTGTTGCGAACGCACAAAGACGGCGAAAGTAAGTTGAACGCTTACCTGGAAGATTACGCTTATCTGGCAGATGGACTGCTGGCGTTGTACGAAGCGACGTTCGACCTTCGCTGGTTTGAAGAATCTCGCTCACTGGTTGAAACAATGATTGAACAGTTTGCCGATGACAAAGACGGAGGATTTTTTTTCACCAGCGCCGATCACGAAAAACTGATTGCTCGAACCAAAGACTGGTACGACAACGCAACGCCGGGTGGAAATTCAGTCGCCGCATCCATCTTGTTGAAATTTGCCTTGCTGACCGGAAAGGAAAGCTACAGGCAAAAAGCTGAAAAGATTTTGACGCTGCTGAAATCCGCGATGATGCGTTCGCCCAGCGCCTTCGGACATCTGCTTTGCGCGCTTGATCTGTATTTGTCCTCGCCGCACGAGATTGCGATTATCGGTTTGCCTGAAGGGACAGACACCAGAGCCTTTACCGATTCGATCTTCAAACTATACCTTCCGAACAAAGTTGTGGCGCTGGCCGATCCCGCCACTCCCCAAGCCGCAGCAGTAATAAAATTGCTGGAAGGCCGCAACCAAATTGAAGGCAAGGCGACGGCTTATGTCTGTCGGAATTTTTACTGCGAAGCTCCGGTAACCGACAAGATTCAGTTGGCCGAACAGCTCAATCGCTGAAAAATGCTGCTGGCAAAGGCTAAAATTGACAGGCGCGGATGATTTACATAAGATTCACGCCATCTTAAATTCGAGTGGTCATCTTCAATTACTTGCTTCAGGTAAATAGTATCTGAAGCTTAGGGGCAGAAAAAATGGCGTCATTAGGCCAGCAACTTAAACAAGCACGCGAAGAGCGCGGCGTCTCCATCAAACAAATTGCAGATGCCACGCGTCTTGGCAGTCGTTTTTTGGAAGCAATCGAAAACGACGATTACAAGATTCTCCCTGGCGGCATATTCAACCGAAATTTCGTCCGCAAGTTCGCGCATGAAGTTGGGATGGATGAGGATCAGGCAGTCAGGCTTTACGATCAGCAATTGCTTGAAATGGGCGGCGAGCCAACTAAAACTGCCTACTTGGGATTAAGCGATGAAGCCGAGGCCAAAGCGTCTTCAGGCAACACCATGCTAATCGCGTTGCTCACGGTCGTTGTGTTGGCCGCATTGTTGGGTGCGATCTATATTGCCTTCTTCAATCCTTCAAAAGACCCAAGTAAATCAATTGCCGCTGCAACGCCGGAGGCCACACCCACTCCTACAGCAACACCGACTGCAACACCGCAACCATCGCCAACGCCTGAAGAAATCAGCGACCTGCGCATTCAATTGATTGCCAACCAGGCGGAATGCTGGGTCAGTTTTCGCACCGACGGTGGCAAGAATGAACAGGCATCTTTGAAATTGGGCGAAAGCCGCGAGCTTCTGGCTAAAGAAAAGATTTCGTTCATTAGAGTGGGCAATTTGCCCGCGCTGAACATTATGATTAACGGTAAGCGGGCAAGTATTGAAAAACTGGCCCCGGGACTGAAAGGCCTCGTCGCAAATAATGTCATCATTACAAAAGATAACTACAAAGATTTTATTGAGTAAACACACTTTTGCCCGCTCTGGCGAGCGGGCAAAAGTGTGGCCTGACGACGGGCCTGCCAAATGTCGTCTGCGCCTGCCGCAAAAATTTCGCCAAATTTTGAATAACTAAAATCCGCCGCGCGCAAACCCGCGCGGCTTTTGTTTTATGGTGAGTTCTTATGCTGAATAAAAATATGATCGAAGCTCTGACATTTGACGATGTATTACTGGTTCCTGCCTATTCTGAAATCCTGCCGACTGAAACCGATACGACGACGCGGCTGACTCGTCGCATTAACCTGAACGTGCCGGTTATGAGTTCCGCGATGGACACAGTCACCGAAGCTCCGATGGCCATCGCCATCGCTCAACAAGGCGGCATAGGCGTCATTCACAAAAACCTGCCCATCGAAATTCAGAAAGACGAAGTGGACAAGGTCAAACGCAGCGAATCCGGCATGATCGTTGACCCTGTAACAATGACTCCTGACCGCAAAATTCACGAAGCTCTTGGCGTCATGAAACGCTTCAAAATCTCCGGCGTGCCGATTGTTCAGGAAGACGGGCGACTGGTAGGCATTTTGACCAACCGCGATTTGCGATTTGAAAACCGACTTGATCTGACGCTGGCCGAGGTCATGACCAAAGACAATCTGATCACCGTTCCCGTCGGCACCACGTTGCGCGAAGCCGAAGGCATCTTGCAGCGCCACCGAGTTGAAAAACTTCTTGTCGTTGACGACAACTACCGGCTGAAAGGTTTGATTACGGTCAAAGACATTCAAAAAGCCATCAAGTACCCGAACGCAGCCAAAGACAATTTTGGCCGATTGCGCTGTGCTGCCGCCATCGGAGCCACCGGCGATTTTATGGAGCGAGCCGCCGAACTAATTAAAGTTCGCGTTGACGTGCTGGCAATTGACACTGCTCACGGCCACAGTTCGCGCGTCATCGAAGCCGTCCGCGAAGTCAAACGCCGCTTCCCTGAAATCGAATTGATAGCCGGAAACATCGCCACAGCCGAAGGCACTCGCGCGCTGATTGACGCCGGAGTTGACGCAGTCAAAGTCGGCATCGGCCCCGGTTCGATCTGCACAACTCGCGTAGTCAGCGGCGCAGGAGTTCCGCAAATCACCGCCATCACCGAAGCCGTTCGCGGAGCCGAAGGTTCAGGCGTTCCAATCATTTCCGACGGCGGCATCAAATACTCCGGCGACATCACCAAAGCCATCGCCGCCGGAGCCGACGTTGTCATGATCGGCTCGCTGCTGGCCGGAACCGACGAAGCTCCGGGCGAAGTAATTCTTTACCAGGGACGTAACTTTAAGTCTTATCGTGGGATGGGCAGCATGGGAGCAATGAAAGAAGGCAGCAGGGATCGTTACGGTCAACAGGAAATAGACACCGACAGCAAACTGGTTCCCGAAGGAATCGAAGGCCGAGTGACTTACAAAGGCTCACTGGCCGCGCTGGTCGGTCAACTGGTTGGAGGCTTGCGAGCAGGAATGGGTTACACCGGCTGCCGCACGATTGATGAGCTGCAACAGAAAGCCCAGTTCATGAAAATCACCGCGGCCAGCCTTAAGGAGTCCCACGTCCACGACGTCATCATCACGAAAGAAGCGCCCAACTATCGCATGGAGTAATCTTTCCTTATACGAATCACGCTGGCAATCAGCGTGATTCGGGCTCCTGCCTCAATCTTGCCACTCTATAATCTTTGTTTTGATAAACGACCTCGAACTGAGCTTTGGAATCTTTCGGCAGCACGGCGTAACCAGCGTTGTATTTTTGGCTGAGCATCAGCAGTTGTTCGTTCGTCAATTTGGCGAAAGCTTTATCCAGCGGGCGGCGGTTGTCGAAGCCACGTTCGTTAGGCAATTTCCCTCCAGCCAGATCATTCATCCGCTGGAACCATTCATCCAAAAACATCGAACCGTCAGGATTGAGTTTGAACTCGGCGACGATTGAACGCTCAGCCAAAACCGAAAATCCGTTTCTGCCTGGCGGAACCAGATAAACGGTGTCGCGCGCGCCGTTGGCTTTGACCCAAAGAGCCGCGTCAGTCCAGGTGGAATTCTGTGCGGCAAAACGGTTCACGCCAAAATGGTAAGGCACTTCGGTTCGGCGCGGCGAATACAATCCCCAGACAACAGCCGCTGCAATCAAAGCCACGCTGGCCAGTGCCACCAGCTTCTGATTCTTCAACCAATGATTAACCACCAGCACAAAACAGATTGCGCCCAGAATCGTGATCAGCGGCGAGAGACGTAGAAATTGAATCTGAGCAATCTTGTCGCTTTTGATTAGGTAATAATCGGCGAAGTGAACCAGACAGAGCACAAGCAGAGTCAGGCAGCACAAAAGCAGTTTACCGATTGAAGAGGCGAAGAAAAATGCTTCGCGGCCTTGATCACTGCGATCAATGATGCTCGCGTACCCAATCATCGCCAGATGTCCGGCAACCCAAAATGCCGCAGCGGCTGAAATCAGTTCAAAATGATGTGGATGGCGGAAATCAATGT
>JAGNMH010000288.1 GCA_017991275.1 Acidobacteriota bacterium | reverse complement strand
TAGAGCGGCTTTGCCAGCGCAGTTCCAGGTCGTAAAGCGCGGCGACCAGCATGCCTTTGCGATAAACCAGGTCATAGCTGGCGGCGCTGGCAAACTTGTCCGGCGAAGCGGCAACCAGCGACAACTGCGCGCGCGATGGGTTGAAAAGATAAGCTTGGTATTCACTGTTGATCGCGTCCAGGTATTCGTTCAAATCAATCAGCCGCAGTTCGGCCAAAGTCATCAATGCCACGTATCGCGTGAAGCCTTCCCAAAACCAGTCGAAGTTTTCTCGAATGCGAAATGCGTTCGGCAGATAGAAGTGAAACATCTCGTGCGCCAGATGGCGGCGAAAGTGTTTCAGCGTTTGGTCTGAGTTGTTGTTCGGATTCAGCATCAGCACGACGGTGCGACCAATCGTCACGGCGCTTGATCGCAGTCCGGTTAACGGTTGGGGAAATGGCGTGATTGTCACCAGAAAATCACCTTGTTCACGGCTGCCGATCATTGCCGCCTGTTGGCGAGCGATGTCGGCGGCCAGCGGAAAAATGTCCTGGTCGGAAAAATTCCACTCACCGGCAACGGCAACGCGCAGGTTCATCTGGCCGATTCTGGTTGTTTGTTCTCTGAACCTGGCAAGAAAGAAAACCGCACGCGCATTGTCGGCAAAGTTGAAACCGCCATCGCGTTCAAGTTCAGTCGTCGCCAGTTGCCAATCTTTCGGCGCGGCAATTTTCAATCGAGTTGGGTTGTTTGATTCGCAACCTTGCTCGCCAGAACAAACACGCGGCAACAGATCGGCCATCATCAAAACAGCGGAGTCAGTGCCAATGGTTGAGGTCAGCGCGAACTGCGACGGATCAAGCGCACGCGCCAGTTTCATCTCGTAACTGATTTTCACCGGGCCGGGTTTAGCCGAAATCAGGTACAAACCGTTGCCGCGAATTTCCACAGGCAGAGCTTCTCCGCTGGCCGTGGCGATTTTCAGCGAATGAACGCGCTCGCTCAGCCGATCAACTCCGGCAAACCGATCAACAAAGCTGATTGCTGTTTTGTCTTTGCTCGATGCTTCAACCGAACAGGAAATCTCCACCGAATGATTGGGTTGTGAAAGACGGATGATCTGGCAGTTGATTGGCGCGGGTTGCAACGATTGCCCGAAAGCAGTGAAGCTGAAGAAGGCGAGAAGCGAAATGAACAACCGGAAGTTTATGTTCACAGGTCTTCAAAATGCAGGTTGATTCGGTACATTGTGTCAACGATCAACACAGCGATGGGCGGGTAAACCATGGCGACGAACAGTGAATCCTGCATTGTCCAACCATCGTTTGGTTGAGCCGGCGAATCCGTCAGCACACCGATCAACATACCGGCAAGCAAGGAGAGCAAATATCCGCAAACTACAAAAGTCCAGGCGACGCTGCGTTTGAATCGTTTGTCGTCTTTTTTGCGGCGGCGGGAAATTGAGATTCGTTCAGGAGTGTAAGTGTAATGGTCGAAATGCTCTTTCAGGCTTTTGAACAGGTGCCAGACGCCGACGGCAAACAAAACGATAATGGTGATTTTCCAAGCCAAGTGTCTGGGGTCGAAGATGGAAGGATTCATTGCCACAAAAAACGTCGAAACGAAAAGCGTGACTGTCGTGTAAACGGCTTTGCCACGGGCGCGGACTTCTTCACGTTCGCGTTCCAGCCACTCATTGACAACCTGATTTGCGCGTTCCTGGTAATAAGCCTGACGAGCGGCTCTGTTTTCCTGAGCGTTGGCCTGGCGGGCGGAAGTTGTCTGAGTTCGCCCGGTGCGGTCGTAAGAAAGGCGGCGTTCCGGGTCAATCAATACGTGATAAGCGTCGTTGATTTGAGCAAAGCGATTTGCCGCCGAAGGGTCGGAGTTCACGTCAGGGTGATACTGGCGCGCCAATCGGCGGTAAGCGGATTTGATTTCAGTGTTTTTAGCCGTGCGGGTGACTCCCAGAACGGCATACAGATCAAGCATCGTTTATCACTCAATGGAAAACTCGTCGGTCAATTCGGCGGGGCAGCCGAAGCGCAGCCGTATTTTACGTAGCCTTCACACAGTTTCAAGCTAGATGTTCTTTAGCCCATATATTTTTATCAAACATTGCGCGGCGATTTACTCAACTTGTGCCCGATGCCTATAATTCGTCAGTCAATTCACGAAGCATCTTTCTCAAGCTGGCTTTTCAGATTCAATGCAACTTTGGTTTTCGCCTTCGCGTACAGCCGAGCCGATTGTGACCCCCCACATAAACAGATTTTATTCACTGGAGAAATTTATGGCATCCATCCGTCGTTCCGAATCCTTTCCGGCCCAATTCTTTTCAAATTGTAACCGTTACTTTAAGCGTTTGACTGTTCGCTCCAGTCGTTCGGTAATTATTTTAGCCAGCTTGGCGCTGTTGCTGATTGGCGTGCTGCGTTTTGGCAATTTGCTGCCGGCAATGCGAGCCGCCGCGACGGTTCAAAACAGCGTTTCAGTAACCAGTGTTTCAGCGGCCAGCTTCGTTCCTTCCCCGGCGCCGCTGGGACAGAATTCAATTGCCGCGGCATTCGGAACCGAACTGGCGCCAGGCCTTCAAGTCGCAATGACCCAGCCTTTGCCGACAACGCTCGGAGGCACGACGGTGACGGTCGGAGGCATTGCGGCTCAGTTATTTTTCGCGTCGCCGGGGCAGGTCAATTATCTGGTTCCGTCCAACGTCGCGCCCGGTGATGCGGAGGTGGTGGTAACTGCCAACGCGACCAATGGAGACCAGATTGTTTCGCGCGGCCAGGTCAAAATTGCTGCCAGCGCGCCTGCCATTTTTACTGCCAATTCCAACGGAGTAGGTGTTCCCGCCGCAGTCACTGGCCGCGTTAATGCCAATAACCAGTTTGTCTTCGATCCGAACCCGCCGTTTGAACCTGATCCCGTCACGCCGGGGCGTTTGATAGCGTCACCAATTGACGTAGGCACCGCCACCCAACCGGCGTTTTTGATTTTGTACGCTACTGGACTCCGAAACGCCGCCGCAGGTTCCGTAAGTGCGATCATTGGCGGCATTGAAGTTCCGGTTGAGCCGGTCGCCGCTCCGGGTTTTACGGGACTCGATCAAGTCAACTTGCAGATTCCGCTCAGTTTGAAGGGGCGCGGTCCGGTGGACGTGTCAATCGTCGCCGCCGGAGTTTCGTCAAATTCAGTGGCAGTCAATCTGGCCGGAACGTCCAGTGCCACGCTGGCCGTCACAAGTTTCAGCGTTACCGAAGCCGCAATTGCCGGACAAACCATCAGCATCAACGGCAGCGGTTTTTCGACCAACGCTGCCGACAATGTAGTTCGTTTCGGGTCGGCTCAGGCTCGAGTGATTGCGGCGACGGCGAATCAGTTGACGGTGATCGTTCCTTTCGGAGCCGAATCCGGGCGAGTGTTGATTCAAAACCAGTTGGGTGAAACCCGCAGCGCAGCTTCGTTTAGAGTCAAGACTTCGCTGAGCGGAATTGTGCAATCAACCGGTTCGACGACTTCAGAGCCTGTGCCGCTGGAAGGCGTGGCAGTTCGTGTCGTCGGCACGAACATTAGCGTGCGAACCAATTTGCAGGGAGCTTTTGTTGTGGCGGATGTTCCTCCCGGCCCGGCTCAGGTTGAAGTTGACGGAGCGACGACGAATGTTTCGCCGCCATTTCCGCGCATCACGTTAAAGAAAACCGTTCTTGCCGACCGCGACAATCAGATCGTTCAACCCGTCAGTTTGCAGCAAGCCAATGGTGGTTCAGGCACGGTTGGAAGTTTTGATAAGCAGCCTGGAGTCGGCAGCCAGTTTTCGGCGGCATTCAGGCAAATGGTTTCGGTGGTTGATAGCTTCGCTAAATCACCAACCACCAACCACCAACCACCAGCCACAAAAGAGCAAGCAACAAACAAAAACACAGTCATTTCCGACCAGGGCGTTTCGCTGGAAGTTCCGATTGGGACAACTGTGAAATTTCCGGACGGTAAAACCAGAGGCTCCGTTCAAGTGACTGTAGTGAATAGGTCGCGGTTGCCGGGACTGTCTTTGCCGGTTGGAGTTTATTCGTCTGCCATCGCGCAGATTACCCCGTTGGGAGCGCAGTTTTCGCCTGGGGCGAGTTTGACCTTCCCGAACCCCGATTCGGCCAATCTGGCTCCGGGAGCGAAGGTGGATTTATACCGTTACGATTTCCAGGCGGGAGTTTTTATCAAACGCGGCACGGCGACGGTGTCGGCTGATCGTTCGCAGGTCGTTTCAGACAGTCGCGTAGTTGATCTGGCCAGTTTCTGGTTTGCCGCCGCGCCTGCCGGAGTCACGACGGTGGTTGGCAGAGTTATCAATGAATTTGGTTTAGGTGTAGCAGGCGCTCACGTGACGGTCAGGGGCAGAGCCGGCACAACGGATTCAAACGGAGGTTTTTCCGTCATTGATGTGGCGACCGCCGGCAATGCACAGATTCAGGCCGAAGCCGTTTTGCCGCGCCAATGGGCTTCGGCTCCGCGCGGAAAGTCTTCGTTGACGACGGCTGTCGTTGGCGGAGTAACCAATGTCGGAACGATTGCGTTGGCTAACACCAATGTCACCGGTCTGGTGCTTTCGCCTTTCGTGATTGATTTCGATTCCGCCGACCCGCCGAAAAAGGTTGACGTGACGTTGACTCAACCGGCGGCGACCGGAGGGTTGGTAGTTTCATTGACCAGCCAAAACACCAACGTCGCAACGGTTCCGGCCAGCGTTACGATTCCAGCCGGACAAACCACGACTTCATTCAACGTCGCCAGAACAGGCCCCGGCGTTGCCATCATACAGGCCAAAGCCACAGTTGCCGGAAATGCGTTGGAAACATTTGCCGTCGTCACGGTTTCGCTGCCCGCGCCCGTGCTGGCCGCAGTTAATCCGACATCCGCCGCTCCCGGAGCCAAAATCGTCGTCAGCGGAACCGGTTTAAGTTCTGTCCCTGACAACAACATTTTCGGATTGCTTCGCGGAGACAACCTGATTTGGATATTCAACCCTGATGATAACGAAATCCTGACCGACGCCACGGGCAAGGTTTCCGTCCGTCTGGAAGTTCCTCCGGTTGGCGCAGGCGCTGTTACCATTCGCGGGGCAGTGATTAACACATCAACCGGAGTGCTGTCAGACATCAGCGGGCCGTTGAATTTTACGGTCAATGCGTCGAACGTGCCGGTGCCAGTGCTTGGCGGCGTTTCGCCCGGTCAAGGCAAACCGCGCGACCGCGTGACCATCACCGGCAGTAATTTCAGCACCACGCTTTTGCAAAACATCGTGATCTTTCGGCAGGAAGGCGTCGAAAGTCTGGCGCGAGTCGTTCAGGCCAGCGCAACTCAATTGGTGGTCGCCGTTCCGTCGCGCGATCTGGTTCGTGGCAGGGCTTCGATCATTGCCAGCCGAATTGGCAGCGACGGAGCCAGAAGCAGTCGTTCAAACGCTTTGGAATTCACCCTGACCGAAGACGCATCCGCTCCGCCCAAACCAACTCTGGCTTCGGTCGTCAATGCCGTGACCGGACAAGCCAGCGGACGCGACGGCAATACGATTCGCGCGCAAGGCACGAACTTCGGGCTGAATTTTCTAAACGTTCTGCAAGCCGATCTGGGAAATGACGAACCGCTGATTTCGTTGCTGCTGTATTACCAAAACGGCAAATACGTCAATTTCACTTTGCCGACCGGCGCGCAAGGGGGCACCCAACTGACTTCGGTTGTGCCCACTGGATTGGCTGCCGGACAGGCGCAAATCACCGTCGTCAACTTCGATCTGGAAAACGGATTGCTCAGCGATGAAAGCAGCCCTGTGAATTTCAGCGTCACAGTCAGCAGTCTGCGCCACATCAATGAAGACGAACCGAACGATAGCCTGGAAACCGCGACCGAACTGACCATCCCGATCATCGTTGACGGCACAGTCAGATTCAGCGATCCGGCTGATCTGATAATTCCATTCAATGACGGCACAGCGGAAAAACTGCACGATCTTTTCTTTTTGGATTTGGCGAATGACACGGCGTTGACGATTACGCTGGGTTTTCTGCCCACGGGCGACCTTGACCTTTTCATCTTGCAGGAAGACGCGGATGGTAACTTTGTGGTGGTCGCTTCTTCTGTGCGCAATCAAACCATCATTGAACAGTTATCCGGGACGCTCAAAGCCGGCCAATACATCATTGCCGTCGGAGCTTTCGCGGGCAGCAGCGGTTATTTATTGACCGTGACTCAAGGGGCTTCGTTGAATGAAACAGGAGCGCCGGTCAGTTTAGGAGTAAGGCATCCGGCGTTGGTGGAAAGGAAGAAGAACTGAGTCAGGGGAGAGTCGTATCTAACGAACCGCGCTGCTGTTAGTGCTTACAGCAGCGCGGTTCTTTTTTTAGGGAAGCTTTGAGGTGTTGGCAGGTCGTGGGCGCAAAACGCGATTTAACCGCTGATTGCCATCTCGACAGAAGCCGCTTCAACTTTGATCTAACGAACAACACCGCTAATCGGGCTGCTGGCGCTGGCGTAAAGTCGTTTGGGCATTCTGCCTGACAGATAAGCCAATCGCCCGGATTGCACTGCCAGCTTCATGGCGTCGGCCATTGAGCCGGGGTCTTCGGCTTCGGCTATTGCGGTGTTCATCAGCAAACCGTCAACTCCGAGTTCCATCGCCATACAGGCATCCGAAGCCGTGCCGACTCCGGCGTCAACTATGATCGGAACTGCGGTGATTTCTTCGCGCATGATCCGCAGGTTGTTCGGATTCTGAATTCCCAGCCCCGAACCAATTGGCGCAGCCAGCGGCATGACGGCGGCGGCTCCGGCGTCAATCAGTTTCTTGGCCATAATCAAATCGTCGGTGAAATACGGCAGCACGGTGAAGCCTTCCTTGACCAGAATTTTCGTCGCTTCCAGTGTGGCTTCGTTGTCGGGGAACAGGGTTTTCTGGTCGCCTATGACTTCGATTTTTACCCAGTCGGACAA
>JAGNMH010000287.1 GCA_017991275.1 Acidobacteriota bacterium | reverse complement strand
AGCCCGCGACCGTTACTTCGGCGCGCTGATTAACACCGAACACGGCGAAGCCTTCTTCGGCCGCGAAGCCTTAAACGTCGTTGACCCGATTGAGTTATTGACGCGGCAAATGAATCTTTATTCCTGAAAGTAGACGGTAGACAGTAGGGACTGTCGGAAGCGCCTGGTTTAACAGGTGTGAATGCTCGCGGTAATCAAATGAATGATCTCGGCAATCGGCATAGTTTTCAAGATTCACTACTGTCTACTGTCTACTGTCTACTTTTACAAAAATGAACATTGGCATCACAGTTTTCCCAACATACGGCGGCAGCGGCATCGTTGGCTCAGAGCTTGGGCGCGAATTGGCGGCACGCGGGCATTCGGTTCACTTCATCAGTTACGCTCTGCCAACGCGGCTTTGCCTGCTCAACGACCGCGTAAAGTTTCATCAGGTTGATTTGTTCGATTACCCGCTGTTTGAGTTTCCGCCTTACGATCTGGCGCTGGCTTCGAAAATTCTGGAAGTAGCCGAAGCCGAGCGGCTGGACGTGCTGCATATGCATTACGCGATTCCGCATGCGACGGCGGCTTATCTGGCGCGGGAGATGTACAAGCCGACTCGCTATCTGCCCTTTGTCACCACACTCCACGGAACGGACATCACGCTGGTCGGTTCGCGCAAAAGCTTTTTGCCTATCACAAAATTTTCCATCGCCCAGTCGGACGCCGTAACTGCAATTTCTAAATATCTGGCCGACGAAACCTGCCGGACTTTCGGACTGGGTGGAATCGAAATCATCCCTAACTTTATCAATGCTGAAGATTACCGTCGCAAAGAAAACGAAAAGCTACGAACCGAACTGGCTCCGCGAGGCGAAAAGCTGCTGATGCACGTTTCCAATTTCCGCCCGGTCAAACGCATCGGCGATTGCATTCACACACTGGCCAAAATCAAAACCAATTCAAAACTGCCAGTTCGTTTGGTGATGTGCGGAGACGGAATCGGACGCGCCGCAGCCGAAAAACTGGCTCAGGAATACGGCTTGACCGACGACGTTCTGTTCGTTGGGCAAGTACCAAACATCGCCGATTACCTTTCCGTAGCCGACCTGCTGCTGATTCCCAGCGAAACCGAGTCGTTTGGTTTGGCCGCACTGGAGGCAATGGCCTGCAAAGTCCCTGTCATAGCCACGCGAGTCGGCGGTTTGCCCGAAGTCGTGCTGCATGGCGAAAACGGTTATTTGGTCCGCCTGGGCAACACCACAGAGATGGCCGAACGCGCGATTGAGATTTTGTCCGATGAAACCAAACAACACTCGATGGGTAAACGTGGACGCGAATGGGCGGTCAACGAATTCAACACCGAAAGAGTCATTCCGCTGTACGAACGACTTTATGAACAGGTCGTTGACAAACGAGCGACTGGTTCTAATCCGACTTCCTGCCTGCCTTAGACCGGACGATTGCCGGTCATTTACTCTGCACGTCGTTTACTTTGCCAGTCATTTACTTTGCCAGTCATTTACTTTGCCAGTCATTTACTTTGAGAGTAGATGCGCTTGAGCAAGCGAAAGAGCCGTAATCACTCGGCCTAAAATTGCTCAAAAGATGGAGTTGAAAAGACACATGAATAACCGACGCGATTTTCTAAAAATGAGTTTGATCGGAGCTTTGGCATTGCCGGAGCTTTCGGCGATGACACTGGCTGAAACTGCTTTACCAGACCCCTGGTTGCAATTGCCCCGGATTTTGCGGCGCATCAAAGCTCCTGTTTTTCCCAAGCGAGATTTCGACATCACCAGGTTCGGCGCAGTCGAAGGCGGCCAAACCGATTGCACGGAAGCTTTTCGGAAAGCCATAGCAGCTTGTAACAAAACCAAAGGCGGACGTGTCGTCGTTCCGCCGGGCGTTTGGCTGACCGGAGCGATTCATTTGCTTAGCAACGTCAATCTGCACGTCAGCGAAGGCGCGACGATCAAATTCAGCCGTGATACCAAACAGTATTTGCCGCTGGTTTTTACTCGCTGGGAAGGCGTTGAGCTGATGAACTACTCGCCGTTTATTTATGCCTTTGAACAGCGAAACATTGCCATCACAGGCAAAGGAACTTTGGACGGGCAGTCCGATGAGACTCATTGGTGGCCGTGGAAAGGCCGTTCGCGCAGCGCCGAAAATCAGGACAAGGCTCGCAGGCTGCTGATTGAGATGGGCGAGAAAAATACTCCGGTCGGTGAACGTATATTTGGCGAAGGTTCGTTCCTGCGCCCTAACTTCATTCAACCCTATCGCTGCCAAAATGTGCTGATCGAAGGCGTAACAATCCTCAATTCGCCGATGTGGGAAATTCATCCCGTGCTGTGCCGCAACGTCACAGTCAGCAGGGTCCATATCAATTCGCACGGCCCAAACAACGACGGCTGCGACCCGGAAAGCTGCACGGATGTTTTGATCAAGGATTGTTACTTCGACACCGGCGACGATTGCATTGCCATCAAATCCGGGCGCAACGGAGACGGTCGCCGAGTCAATGTGCCGACCGAAAACGTCATCATCCAAAACTGCGAAATGAAAGACGGCCACGGGGGTGTGACCATCGGCAGCGAAATTTCCGGCAGCGTCCGCAACGTGTTTGCCGAAAATTGCCGAATGGACAGCCCGCATCTGGAACGCGCGCTGCGGCTGAAGACCAACGCCGTTCGCGGAGGCACACTGGAAAACATACACATGCGGAACGTCCGGGTTGGACAGGTCAGCGACGCCATCGTCTCGGTTGATTTCACTTATGAAGAAGGCGCGGCAGGAAGTTTTATGCCTACGGTTCGCAACGTTAGTGTCCGCGATGTGAAAAGCGCGAAAAGCAATTACGCTCTTTACCTGCGCGGTTTTGAGAAAGCCACAATCACCGGCATCCGAGTTGAAAATTGCAGCTTCGACAACGTCGCACGCTCAAGCGTTTACGAATACGCACACGGCGTTTCGCTAAAAAACGTCAAGATCAACGGCGTTGAACCGACGCGCATCGCGCTGGCCGGAGATTCAACCGTCACGGAAGGTTCAGGCTGGGGCGTTGGATTCCGCGAACAATGCCGCGCTCAGGTGGAATGCATCAATCTGGCAAGGAACGGGCGCAGCTCGCGCAGCTTTATTGCCGAAGGTCACTGGCAAAAAGTTCTGGCTGAAAAACCGCTTTATGTGCTGCTGCAATTTGGCCACAACGACCAGCCGGGCAAAGGGCCGGAACGCGAAACCGACGCCAAGACGACTTACAAAGACTTTCTGCGCCGTTACATTGAGGAAGCAAAAGCGATTGGCGCGAAACCAATTCTGGTGACTTCACTGGCTAGACGGAATTTCAAAAACGGTCAAATCGCCGCTGATATTTTGACCGACTATGCCGCCGCTGCCAGACAAGTGGCGATAGAAAAACAGGTTCCGCTGATTGACCTTAGCGCTCTGAGCATAGAGTTGCTGAACAAGATCGGGGCCACGGCGGCAGCGGAATTCGACGCGAAAAACCCTGACGGTTCGCCTGACCACACGCACCTGTCGCGAAAAGGCAGCGCCACCTTCGGCAAGATCGTCGCTAAAGAACTGGCCAACTCCTTACCGGAATTGAGCCTGTTGATGAAGTAAGCGCCCGGATATTTGGAGCGCTGCTGATTGAAACGCTCGACCTGACGAATTACACTCCTGCCATCCCCAAATGGCGACCCAAATTAGAACAATGAACAAAGCAGCAATCAAAGCAGTGGTCTTGACCATCAGCGATTCGGCTTCGCGCTCTGAACGCGAAGATTTATCCGGCCCCGCGGTTGTCGCTGAACTAGAGTCATTGAAAGCTGAAATTGTCGCCACCGAAATTTTACCCGACGAACGTGAGTTAATTGCCGACCGGTTGAGGCATTTTGCCGATGCTGGCAAGGCCAATTTGATTATCACCACCGGCGGAACCGGCTTTTCGCCACGCGACGTGACACCTGAAGCTACGCGAGCAGCTATCGAACGCGAAGCTCCTGGGCTGGCCGAATTGATGCGCTCCGAAAGTTTGAAAATCACTCCCCTTGCCGCTTTGTCGCGCTCGGTGTGCGGAATTCGCCGCCGCGCGCTGATCGTCAACCTTCCCGGCAGCGTGCGTGGCGCAAAAGAAAACCTTGCGGCCATCGCTCGCATTTTGCCGCACGCAATTGATTTGCTGATGGAATAGAAACAAAAGTTCGTACACCGCCTTTGAGTGAAAAGTTTTGGCAACCTCGCCAATTCCGCCTAAAGGTGGCGCTACAAATCTTTCAAGGAGGATATGCAATGAAACTATTTGCCAACTGGAGCCGAGTGCTCACCCTGGCCATTGTCAGTTCGCTGTTTGTCAGCGTGATGGCTGCTCAAAGCCCTTACGACAAGTTCCGCAACAAGGAATACTCGAACAAAGGTTATCTGTCCGAAGAGGATGAAATGAAGATGGCCGAACAGGTTCACCAGGAACTGCTGAAACAGGTTCGTCTGGTTGAAGATCGTTCGTTGAACGATTACATCAACAGGCTTGGCCTGTCACTGGCCAGGCGCTCGGAACGCCCGAACATCCCGTGGAAGTTTTACGTCGTCAACGACAAAACAATCAACGCCTTTGCCACGCTGGGCGGACGTGTTTACGTTCACACAGGATTGATTGCCGCCACCACCAGCGAAGCTCAATTGGCCAGCGTCATCGGCCACGAATGCGGCCACATCGTCGGCAGGCACGGGCTGGAAAACGTCAAACGCGCCAGCAGCATGAAAACGCAAGGCGCAGTCATTGGAGCCACAATTCTTGGCGCCATCTTTGGCGGACAGCAGGGAGCTGAAGCTGGCATGGCGATTGGCAGCATGGTTGCAGGCGGCTTTCTGATGAAACACAGTCGCGAAGCCGAACGCGAAGCTGACTTCCTGGGCCTGTACAACATCAAAAACGCCGGTTACAACACCGGCGGAATGATCGAGATGTTCCAGATGTTGCAACAGGTGTCGAAAGGCGGGGGCGGTTCGCTTGGTTCAATTCTGGCCAGTCACCCAGACCCGCGCGAACGCGAAGCAAACACACGCGCGGAGATTACCGCATTCTTGCAAGGCACGGATCGCAAAGGCGTAAACAATACCAACGAGTTTCAACGGCTGAAGAGCGGATTGCCCGCCTCGGCGCCGTCCACTCCTGCTCGCAAAACACGCCCGCGGCCGTAAGCCTGAAACAAGTAGATAACGGGACTGGGCGACGGGCCGAATATGTCAACGACGGAACTTGGTACGAATGAATAACTCAACAACAAAGCTCAAACTTTTTTGCTGCGATGTTCTATCCCCCCGTCACCCAGTCCCCCAGTCTCGACTCTTTCAGCGCAGCTTACTAATCCTTGCCCTGCTCTTTACGCTTCTCATTCCTGCCGCCGGTTTTGCTCAAAAAAATCAGAGGCCGAAACTGTTGTCGGCTACGCGAAACGATTTGGTCGGAAAGATCATTTTGCTGCCGGGCAATGACCGTTACCTTGAACTGAAGATGCTGGCGCAGATTGCCGATCATTACTTGTCGCTTCCGCCTTCGCGTTTGTTGTCGCCCAAGCCGCAGCATGACGAATTGCTCGGCTGGCTAAAAGCTCAGAGCCTGACCGGAGCTTCCGGCGTCATAGTTTCTCTGGATTCCAGAGCCACCGAAGTCTCGCCAATCCTGAAACAATTCCGCTCGCAAAATCCCAGGTTGATTATTTACGGACTGGCTTCGCTGGATTCTTCGACTGAAACATCAAAGCAAACTTGCCAGACGGCGGTCGAGTTGATCCTCAGCGGTTCGCTGGATTTTCTGCTGATCGAACAGAACGAAGATTTGACCGCCAAACCGGCGCAGATTGTGCGAGCGCGGTTGATGGGCGAAGCCACTTTGCAGGAAGCCGACAATCGAATCGCTTTTGCCAGCGGTCAGAACTCACTGACGGCGACCTTGCTGTCCAGAATGTTGGCCACGCGGTTGGGACGTTCACCTAAAATCATGCCTGTCTACTCATCCGGCGAAGGCCGATTAAGCCAGGACAGCAATGGAACTCCGCTGAACCAATCTGTCGCAGCCGGAATCAAACTGACCGGCGGAAGCACTCTGGCTCAAAACTCCGAAACCGCCCCCCAAGTTGAAGTGCTGCTGTTCATCCACGCGCCGAAAACCAGCGAAGAACAGCGAACGGCGCTGGCAATGAATGTCCTGCAAACGATTGATTCCGGCGTTCGAGTCGCCTTTGTGGATTTGTCTGAAACCAGACAAACCAAAGAAGCAATGTTGAGTGAATTGCGCCAGCACAGGTTGATGGGCAAGCTGACGGCTTATGCATCGTCGGTTCCGGGCGATTCTCCACGCGAAGCCGTGAACAGAGTACTGGCACAAACCACTGTTTTTTTTGCAGCCATAAAATCGCTACGCGACGACATTGACCGTGTTCACAGAATCGAACGCGGCCAGATCAATATGCTTTTCAGCAGGATTCTGGAAGACTGGGGATATAACTTGATTGTGCTGCCGCAGCTTGAAGAATTCGCCCGGCAACAATTGAAAGTTGAACCGAATCAACTCGACGAACAAACCGAGCGCGCCGAAAAGTTCGTCTTTGACGCGTTGCAAAAACCTGCGACGGAATTATTTGATGAACAGTTCCGCCGCAACACTCACGCAATTTTGATGAACAGCGGCACGCGCGTGCAGTTTCGCGTCAGTTTGCTGCAACAACTACAAGTCAGATTTCCGTCTCAGAAAGCTTCAGAACCGGAACTCCGACAAATCATTCACACATTCTTCGACGGATACTTACCAGGGAATAATCGGTAACAACCGACCACCCATCACCAATTACATCTATGTCCTTAATGCTCGCAGAGATCGAACAACAACCCGCCGCCATTGAACAAACCATCAAACGCGAATCGAAAAAGATTGAGCGCTTTGCCGCCCGGTTGCGAGAAAAGCGCCCGCGATTGATTGTC
>JAGNMH010000286.1 GCA_017991275.1 Acidobacteriota bacterium | reverse complement strand
CAACCGTCGTCCTTGAAAAAACCGCTGGAAGTCTCCAACGCCGATCTGGCTTTCACAGGCGATAGCGCGCGAATTGACAATCTGCAAGCTCAACTTGGATCAAGTCAGGCAAACAGCTGGTTGACGGTCAAAAACTTCGACTCCCCTGCGCTTGGCTTTGATCTGAAAGCGAATCAGTTGAACGTAGCCGAGTTGCAAGGGGCAATGGCCGGATCAAGCCAGGGTAAAAAGGCTTCGACTCCATTGCGCGCCGAAGGCCAGTTGGCGGTCGGCAAACTGGTGCTGGATACGATCACTGCTTCTGACGTGCAAGCCAAGGTCGTAATGGCGAACAACATCATTTTGCTCAGCCCGCTGTCGCTGCGACTTTATGGCGGCAGTTATCAGGGCACTGTGCGGATTGACCAAAATGGCGGAGCGCCGGAAATCGCGTTGAACGGAAAGTTCGGCGGTTTGGACATCAACCAGTTTTTGTCGGCTTCCTCTGGTCAGTCGAGTTCGATTTACGGCAATGCCGATGGAACGATTGACGTTCGAGGTCGAAACGATGCGGCTGGAATTGCTCAATCGTTGACCGGCAACGGGTTCGTTTCAATTAGTAACGGCAAGTTCGCCAGTTTCGATTTGATGAAGCAAGTGGAGCTTTTAGGAAAATTGATAAACCTGCCGACAGGCGGCGCCGGCTCGGCGTTTCGTTCGTTGAAAACCAATCTGCGATTTGATCGCGGCAAACTGACAACAGACGCGCTGCAACTGGTGATGGAAGACATGCAGGTCGGCGGAGACGGATGGCTGCAACTGGGCGACAACCCTTCGGTAAGCTATGAAGTGCTGGCAAAACTCAGCCCGGCTTTGACCAAACGAGTCATGCCTGGCAGTTCTGGCGAAGGCGGGCGAACTCCGATTACGCTCGGCACCGGATTGAATTCGGTGATTGGAAATTTCTTTATGGATCAGGGCGGAATCGTTTTGCCGCTAAAAATGTCTGGCTCTTTGAAACAACCTGTCTTCGGTTTGAACTCTTCGATGCTGCAAGCGAAAGCAAAAGAAAAGCTGAAGGACAACTTGAAAGAAGGATTGGTTGACCAGTTCCTGAAAAAGCCCGGCGTAACTCCGGCTGATCAAAACAAAACCGACGAAAATAAGCCTGCTGAAAAAAAACCGGCTGACTTGTTGAAAGGCGTGCTGGATAGACTCAAAAAGAAAGAGAAGCCGTAAAAAAAGAGCATGGAGTTCAGGCTTCAGCCTGCTGATTCCTGAACCAAAGCAGCCTAAAGGCTGAACTCCATGCGGTACTGACAAATGCTGGAAATCATTGCCTGCTCAATTGAAGACGCTGTGGCTGCCGAACTCGGCGGCGCTGATCGCCTGGAAATCATCAACAATTACGAAGTCGGCGGACTGACTCCGCAGGTTGAAATGGTCAGGGAGATTGCGGTTCGCGTCAAAATCCCTTTGCGAGTGATGCTGCGAGAAAGCGAGCCTTTTGAAGTCAACGATGAGCGCGAGATTGAAAAACTTTGCATGGCGGCTCGAGCTTTTGCCGAAATCGGCGTTGACGGCTTTGTACTGGGCTTTTTGAAAAACGGTGGCAAAGCAATAAATCATGAACTGACAGCGCAAGTGCTGGATTGCGGGCCGACGGTTAAGGCCACTTTTCACAGAGCATTTGAGGAATTATCCGATCCGCTGGCTGGGATTTATGAAATGAAACGTCATCGCCAGATTGACCGAATCCTGACCAGCGGCGGCAAAGGCGAATGGGCAGACAAGGTGAAAGCTTTTTCCGACTGGCAACAAGCGGCCTTGCCGGAAATTGAAATTCTGGTCGGAGGCGGAACCGATGAAGAAGTCATTCGATTTCTGAAACCCGCCGGCATACGAGAGTTTCATGTAGGCAAAGCCGTTCGTGAAGGTCAAAGAATTGATGGAGTTGTAGTAGCTGAACGAGTCGCAGAAATTAAAGAACTAATCGAAAAAAGAATTGTTTGAATCTGACTGGCTAGGACTTAGAATGCCTTCGGCTTCCAACCCCGGAAGCTGAAACGTTACTTAAACTTATTTGCTGAGATGAAAACTGACGAATTCATAGCGCGTCACACAAAGCCGATAGCGGCGCTCTGGAAGAGCGTCCCCGAAAGGTATGGCGTCACCGAGCAGCAATTCGCTGACCGCGTGGCCGTTATAGCCGTTCGTTCAGGCGAAGATGGTGGCAGCGCCAAAGACTTTCTTGCCGGGATCAAAGCCGATGAATTGTGTCTGGCTATAGCCTGCGAAAACGGCGACGGAGCGGCTTGGGAGAAATTCGAAACCGAATTTCGACACTCAATGCATGGAGCCGCTCGTTCGCTGACCAAAGACGAAGCCGAAGCCGATGACCTGGTTCAATTCGTTTACGGCGAGCTTTTCGGGGTTAGAACCGAAGGCGACAAACGGTTGAGCAAGCTGGCGCATTATTCGGGGCGAGGCTCACTGGGCGGCTGGCTGCGTGCGGTGGTTTACCAATGCTTCATTGATCGCAAGCGGCAAACTGCCAGGTTTGAACAGATCGAAGAACCTTCGGAATTTGAACGGTTGGCGAATCTGGCGGCTCATAACGGCAACGGTTCTTTACAGGTTCATCTGGCTCCACCGGATGACATTGAAGACACACGGTTACGCCGGGCAACCGAAGAAGCCATCGCCCAGGCCTTTGAAGAAATGAACCCGCGCGACCGGTTGATGCTGAATCATTACTATTTTGACGATTTGACCTTGCGCGAAATCGGTTTGCTGATGAACGTTCACGAAGCGACAATCAGTCGTTGGCTGGCCAAAGCTCAACGCGAAATCAAACGCAAAACCGAAGAAATTTTACAGCGCAGTTACGGGCTTCGTCGGGCCGAAGTCGGAGAGTGCATTCAAATCGCCGCGCGAACCGAGCTGGATGTTCGCAAGCTGATCGGCGACGTGAAAAGCATCGCCGCCGAACGCGCCCCCTGAATTTATTACTTGACGCAAGGATTTACTTACCGCGCGTTCAAAGTGCGGGTTGTCAAAGATAAACCCACAGTTCCAAGCCGCAAGAATCTAATCTTGGAACTTCAAACTCAGAGCATAAAGCAGTGGCACTCGAACAAAACAATACGGCGTTTGAATTTGAAACGATGCTGCGTCGGCATCTGAAGCGCGCTCCAATAACGGAAGCCTGCGACGGATTTGACACCGACACCGCCAACGCCTATCTGGAAAACGCGATTGGCGCGACAGCACGTTCGCGTTATGAATCTCATTTGGCCGGATGCCAATCCTGCCGACATCACTTGATTCAACTTTCCCGGCTGATTCAATTGCCGCAAACCGAGCCTCAATTCGTCAACATAGCCAAACCAGCCAGCATTTGGTCCCACTGGAAATCAGTCGTTGCTGAGTGGGCTGAATGGCTGGACTTTTCCCTGGGTAAGCAGGGTTGGGCAACCGCCGGAGCCGCAGTGGCAATTTTGATCGGCGTTGTTTCAATTCAGCTCTGGCGTCAGCAATCTGCTCAACCTATACAAAACAACATAGCAACCGCAGGCGGCAATGTGGATCAAACTCCACAGCCAGTGCAGGTAAATGACGAATCAGGCACTGCCGCACAATCAGGAGCCACCTCTGATCTGGCATCTAATTTGGTGTTGAGCAAAGTTCCAACTCCACAAGTCAGCCCATCCGTCGTTTCCGCTCAAATGGTTGAAAACGGGTTTTCAACCGGAAGTGGGCGACTTGGCAGCGTGTCTTCTTTGACTGGCGGAAACAGCAACTCGTTTGATTTGAAGTTAACAGTACCGCCTTCGCCGCCTCAACCCCAGCTAACGACAAACATTTTGTATTCCTCGGTTGCGGATCGAACAGCCTTTGGGCCTCCGGTTCAACCTGTTACTGCAGAGTCGGCGCCGATTCCGCCTGCGGCTGAAATTCAAAGAAGCGAAAGTGTTGTCGCGGCACACATCACTCCGTTGCCAAGCGACAATCCGATGGTAAAGAAACCAACTGAAACCAAAGCTCCACGCAGTTCGCTTGATAAAGCCTTGAGCTTTTTGCCTGCTCGTAAAACAGACAGCGAGCGCAAGCTGGAAGAAAAAGAGATCGAACCTGATGCGCCGAAAGTACTGAGCATTCGCAGACGCGACAAAGTTTTTAACTATCAGGGCGGTTTCTGGGTTGATAGCGGTTACAAACCGGAAATGGCTTGGCGGGTGACAAAAATTACGATAGACAGCGATGAATATAAACAGTTGTTGTCTGCCGAAGCTATGCTGAAAGAATACTTCGCGCACGGCCCGGCCATCGTGGTCTGGAAAGACAAAATCTATAAAATCGTCGCGAAGTAATCTGTAATCAAAAACCAGTAAAAAAAGCCAGAAGTCGTTTATCGGCATCTGGCTTTTTCTTTTTGCGCGATTTCTTTTCATCGGACGGGCAAGCCCCTATAATCGCCTCGCCTTCAAAGTATTCATCCGCAACAGAAGTTCAAATCATTCTCAAGGAGCAAAATCCGTGAAGCGAATAACCGCTTTGATTTTTTCTGCAATACTTTTGCCGGTTTTGTATTTGCCGGTTTCAAACGCTCAGCAGGTGCAAATATCACCCAGGCTGAATCCGCAGATTGAAAAGATCGTCGCTGAGATTTCCGCCAAGAACATCGAAGCCAACATTCGTAAATTAGTCAGTTTTGGCACCCGGCACACTCTGTCTTCGCAAGACGATCCCAATCGCGGCATAGGTGCTGCGCGACGCTGGATCAAATCAGAAATGGATCGTTACAGTCAGGATTCAGGCGGACGTTTGATCGTTACTGAAGACGAGTTTATGCAACCACCGACTCAAAGAGTTCCGAAGGAAACCAAACTGGTCAATGTCGTTGCCACCTTGCCCGGCTCTCAGGCCGAAGCGAAAGATCGAATTTACGTTGTCAGCGGCCATTACGATTCATGCGTCTGTACGCAAGGAATGACTGACGCCGAAAGCGATGCCCCCGGAGCCAGCGACGATGCTTCAGGCACGGCGGCTGTCATGGAAATGGCTCGCGTCATGTCGAAATACCAGTTCGATGCGACCATCATCTTCATGACGGTTCCGGGCGAAGAACAGGGGTTGCTGGGTGCTCAGCACTGGGCGTCTGAAGCTAAAAAGAAGGGGTTGAACATCGCCGCCATGTTCACCAACGACATCATTGGCAACACTTTCGGCGGCAACGGAGTCCGCGACAACCGCCGCGTTCGTCTGTTTTCAGAAGGCGTGCCGACAACTGAAACTGAAGCCGAAGCTCGCGCTCGTCAGTCAGTCGGCGGAGAAAACGACGGCCCCTCGCGGCAGTTGGCCAGGTATATCAAAGAAATCGGCGAACGATATTTGAACAACTTTGAAGTCAATCTGGTCTTTCGCCGGGATCGTTACGGACGAGGCGGCGACCACAACGCTTTCCTGCAACAAGGCTTTCCCGCGGTTCGCTTCACGGAGCCGAACGAGGATTTCACCCGCCAGCATCAACGTGTCCGCGAAGAAAACGGTATCAAATACGGTGACGTTTTCGAGATGGTTGACCCGGCTTACGTCGCTCAGGTTGCGCGAATAAACGCTTCGGCGATGGCCAGCCTGGCTCTGGCGCCGGCTTCGCCAAGTGGCGTGCAATTCAAAACCGGTCGTCAGGAATACGACACAACGGTCGCCTGGCAACCAAACAAGGAGCCTGATGTCGCCGGTTATCGCATCGTCTGGCGAGAAACTTATCAACCGTTTTGGCTTCGAAGCGTCGAAGTCGGCAACGTAGCTGAATTCGTCATGAAAAGCCTGTCGAAAGACGATTACTTTTTTGCCGTGCAAGCCGTTGATAAAGACGGCAACGCCAGCGTGCCTTCATTTCCCAAGTCAGGTCAACGGCAGGGACAGAGTCAAACTGCCAGATAAAGCGCTTTACTGAGCCACCGTAATTGCATTTTGCAAAAGTCTTTATTCTGTAGTTCCTCACGCGCGCCATCGAACCAGCGGGCGCTGGCTTCCGAAAACGCGTGCCCCTCAATCGGAAGTTTTCGTGAAGGAGAAAATCATGGACCTTGGATCGTTAGTTGTGATTATTGTCGTTGGTGGTATTGCAGGTTGGATTGCCGGTAACATTATGAAAGGAGGCGGATTCGGCCTGGTCGGAAATGTCATCGTGGGAATTGTAGGTGCATTTCTTGGCGGCTGGTTGCTGGGATTGCTGGGCATTTCGCTTGGCGTTGGACTGCTTGGGTGGTTGATCAAGGCGGTCATCGGAGCAGTTGTGCTGCTCTTTTTAGTCGGCCTGGTCAAAAAAGCCTAAGCCGGAAATCATTGAAGGGGCGTCGCTATTTCGAAAGACGTTGCGACGCCCTGGTCCTGTCAAAGAGGTTTTTATGAAGTATCGCAATCTTTGTTTGTTGTTCGCGTTGATGGTCAGCGTCAACACCGCCTGGGCGCAGGAATCATCAAAGCCAAAACGCCCGGTCAAAAATCCTCCGCAATATCCGAACATCATTGATTTGGATAACAAAGACCAGAAGTCAAAACAGCCCGCCGAGGCCAAACCCGGAGATCAAGAGGAAGCAGCCGTCACAGTTAATGCCGATGCGTTGACCAAGGCCTTTGTCATCATCGCCGAAGAGTTGAAATCTCTGTCGGAGGAAGTGCGGTCGTTGAACATTCGCCAACAGTTGGAAATTGAAATGATGCGTATGTCGCGCGTCGAACAACGGATTGCTACTTATGAAAACCAGCTTCGCCCGATCCGCGAGCGCATTGCCGCGCTTGAAGCCGAAGAGCAGAATTTGCAACAAATGCTGACACGCGAAGCGCTGATCGCTCAAACTGCAAACCTCGCCACGGTCAACCGTGAGGCAACCATAAATCAGGTTCGTTACCAGCACGAAACTCGTCTGAATGCCGTCAGGCTGGAAAAAGAGCGGCTTCACAGCCTGGAAGCAAGCCAAGTTCAATCGCTGGAGA
>JAGNMH010000285.1 GCA_017991275.1 Acidobacteriota bacterium | reverse complement strand
GGATTCGACAGGGATCAATCGAAAAGTTCCCCAGCCTTCGCCTACGCCTTTCAGCATGGAGGAAAAAACTTTGGGAACGATGTTGAACTGATCCAAATTCATCGTCTCCCACGGAATCGAGGGATACGGTTGCAAGCTGGGTTTGATGTCTTTGCCTTTGGCATCCAGCGGCGGAGAGTAAATGTCTTTTAGTTCGCCGCGCGCCGCATCGTTGACGATTTGCGGCCAGGTTTCATCCGCCTCGCCTAAAGCGATGACATCGGCATGCCGCAGGCCGCCGTCTTTGCCCAAAGCTTCGTCAGGGACTTCAGTCACGTGAGGGCCGCCCATCACCACTTTGACTCCGGCGGCGCGAAGCGCGTCAGCCATTCGATATGCTTTGGCAATCATGCGCGTCATCGCGCCGATCCCCACCAAACTTACCCCTTGTTCGCGCACGAACTGCACAAGTTCTTCTTCGTTCATGGCGTGAGCGTTGCCGTCTACCAGAATGACTTCGTGACCGGGCGGAGTCAGCGATTTCAGAAGAAACATCCATAGGTGAGGCATGAAATTACGAGTCACACCGTTATCCGGGTTGTAGAGAAGAATTTTCATTTTTAGGGTTCTGCTTTCTTGGGCGATTAACACCACGGATGGGTAATGAAGTGGTGTTAGTTGAGCTGCGGTCAGTCGTGTAGGCGGTGCTGATGCAAAAGCATCAGTTCATCTTTCTTTTTAGCCAGCCTTTGGAGTGGATCAGTACTGCAAACCAAACTAATGCAGCGCATCAGTTCATCTTTGCTTGCAGCCAAGTTGTGTAACGGCCAAGAGCCGTCAGCGGAAATTGATTTCGATACTGATGATAGTTTATGTAGAAGTGTCCTGGGAAGCCCGCGCCCGCAAATTCGACTTCCTTAGAAACTCACGTCACAGCTTCCGCCGCGATGATTAACTCTAGATTAGCTATCAGCGACGGAAGATCGTTTGTCAAAATTTGCCAGAGAATATCGAAGTCAACAGAGCCATAACCGTGAATGAGTCGGTTGCGGAGACTGACAATTTGCGGCCAGGGAATTTCGGGATGCTTTTCGCATTGTTCTTTGGGAACACGCCCTGCGGCTTCGCCGACAACTTCAAGTAATCGGGTTAAGGCAAGATTCAACAACCGGTCTGTATCCAAATCAGAGCGAACTTTGCCTTGTGCCAGCATCACTGCCTCTTTGGCATGGCTCATCATATGGCGATAAGCCAAAATGTGATTACGCTTGCTCATATTGAATCTCCGCCTCCTGTTCAACCAGGCTTCTAATTTCCGGGCTAAGAAATTGCGGCGTATTCAGATCAACTTTGCGCCCAAGCAATCTGGACAATTCGGCTTCCAGGGAAAAAAACGCCAGCCCTGGAACGTGCTGCGGCTCGAATTCAACCAAAACATCCACATCACTGTCCGGGCGGAAATCTTCGCGTAACACTGAGCCAAAAAATGCCAGCCGACGAATATTACTGCGTCGGCAGAAGTCTTCAATTTCGGATTGGTCAATGTTTATACGGATCATTCTCACCACCTTTTTCAAACTACCTTCGTTCGTGAAGATAACGCCCCAGCGCCGTCAGAGGAAACTGATTTCGATACTGGTGATAGTTGATATAGAAGTGCCCTGGGAAGCCCGTGCCGGTAAATTCGGCTTCAGGCCAACTGCCGTCGGAGTTCTGTTTGCCCAGCAAGTATTCAATTCCCTGTTTAACCGAATCGCTTTCGTAATCTCCGGCGGCCATCAATCCAATCAAAGCCCAGGCGGTTTGCGAAGGTGTGCTTGGCCCCTTGCCGCGAAGCTCCGGTCGCTTATACGAATCGCATGTTTCGCCCCAGCCTCCATCGAAGTTTTGAACACTACGAATCCAGACGGCAGCCTGCCTGACCCGGTCACAGTTCATGTCGAAACCAGAAAACGGCGCAATCGAACGCAAACCAACCAGAGCCAGATAAGTTCCGTAAATGTAATTGACTCCCCAGCGCCCCCACCAAGAACCGTCTTTTTCCTGAAGGCTGAGCAGAAACGCGATGGCGCGTTGAACGTCCGAATCGCGGTAAAGCTTCTGGCCGCGTTTCGATTGCCAGTGGCCTAACAGTTCCAGAACCCGCCCGGTCAGGTCGGCGGTGGGCGGATCAATCATCGCTTTCAAATCGCCGTAAGGCATCTGGTTCCAAAGATCGTTGTTATTGTCTTTGTCGAAAGCCGCCCAGCCACCGGCTTTGCACTGCATGGTCATTACCCATTCAGTGGCGGCTCGGCAGGCGTGGAGTAGATAATCGTCAGACACGCGCTCCCTACCGGTCGCGGAACTGACTCGCCCCGAAACAGTTCCAAGCAAAGCCAGAATCACCGCCGCAGTGTCGTCAACGTCCGGGTAATAATCGTTGTAAAACTCAAAAGCCCAGCCGGCTGGTTTGCCCGCTCGGTTGTAAACAGCCCAGTCGCCGTAACTAAAAATCTGTTTGGTCAGCAGCCATTCGCCTGCGGCTTTGACGCGCGAATCGGTCGGCGAAACTCCAGAATCCAGCAACGCAGATAATCCCAAAGCTGTATCCCACGTCGGCGAAATACATGGCTGCAAGCGCAAATACTGCGGCAATTCGGAATCGCTCATCGAACCTTCTTCAATGCAAAACCGGTCGAGTGCATCCAGGCCGCGTTTGATATAAGGATGACTGGTCGAATAGCCCAGCGAATGAAACATAAGAATCGAATTCAACATCGCCGGAACGATGCCTGCCCAATCGCCTGAAGTGTCTTGCCGTTCAATGACCCAACGCTCTGCGGCTTCGATTCCGGCTTGTCGGCGAGGCACAACGCCGATTCGATCCAGCAGCTTCAGCATTTTGTCAGCCGCCAGAAAGCAGGCTCCAACCACCGTATCGTCGTTGTTCTTCAAACCGGTGTTGGCTTTTGATTGGCTGCCTTCGACAAACAATTCGTCGGCGTAAACTTCAAGATCGTAAACAGGCTTTTTATCAATCACGACCAGCAAAGGAACCGTCGAAGATCGCGCCCAACTCGCCATTGAGTAAACATTGAACGGAAACCATTTCGGCAAAAACATAAACCACGGCGGCAAAGTCGGTATGCCGTCCCACGGATAAGCTCCGAACAAAGCCAGATGCAGTTTGGTGAACACGCGAGCTTTCACCAGACCGCCGCGTTCCAGTATGAATTTGCGCGCCTGTTGCATAGGCAACTCGTTTTCATCGTGACCGGCCAGCTTCAACGCAAAGTAAGCTTCAATTGTCGTGCTGATTTCGCCACCGTCGCCGTAAAACAGCTCCCAGCCTCCATGCGAGCGTTGCTGCCTGAGCAGGTAACGCGCCATCTGCTGAATCTGGGCTTCGCGGTCGCGTCCATTGCTGAAAGCGTTGCGCGCGTCGGAGTGAATCAAAATGCGGTGAAGCATTATGTATTCAGCCGTCAACGTGACGTTGGCTTCCAGTTCCGCCCACCAGAAACCTTCCAGGTTTTGTTGTGAAAGCAGATATTCCTGAGCACGATTGACAGCGTCAGTTAAACGATGTGCGATAAGGTTTAGGGCAGGTTGCGGGGCGTTCATCTATCAGTCGTGTTCCTAAGCATGTAGTTGACAATCAGCGGAGTGTCTTCGCTGAAGTTTTTCAATCCGCCGCGTATCCGATTGGCTCGCAAATAAATGTTTATGGCGCCGTCGGAAATGCCGGAAAAAGTCGGGCTTTTCGATCTAGCGCCGAAAGTGTCACGCGCTCTGACATCGGCTGCCGGCCCCGGAGCAATCTGCGCTTTCAAGGCTTCGGTATCCTGCACGTCGCTTTTGGCCAGAAAATCCAGGACCTTCAGCGCATGCAAGAAGCCGGAGTACCTGATGTAAGGTTCATTCGATTTGATGCAAACGACGAAGGCTATGAAGTTGGCCTCGTCTTCGCGGGCAAAACCTCGCTGATGAGCTTTGGCGTGAGCAATCGCAAATGGCAAATCGCAATCCAGCAGCTTTTCGTTGTAAGTGGCTTCGCCGGTGTAAGGAATATAAACAGCCCTGATGTCCAGCCAGTTGGCGACGCTGGAAAACATCAATGGTTTCGGATCGCTGAATCCGCCTTGGCTGGCTTTGCCCAAAGCAGTTTCAAGCTGAAAAGCATTTTCTATGGCCTTAAACAGATTCGGTGTTCCCAGCGTCATCGAACTGGTTCCGGTGGCTGTCGCGGCTTCGCGCGTGGTGTAGTTTCGGTTAATGCCTTCGATGATTCTCCTGCCAACTGTAATTGCCTCTTCCCTGCCTTCGGCTCGAACTTCCAAATTCATGCGCTCTTCAATCGGCTGGCGCTGGTAATTCAATCCCCACATTGCCAGAAAAGCTGCAAAGGCGGCGGTGAATAACCAGGCCACTTGTAATACCAAAACTTTCAGCACATCAATAACACTGGTTTCGCGTCGAAAAGCCCTGCCCAGATACCAAAGAGTAAAGCCGATAAACCAGATAATTACACCGACGAATAAAAGCTCGCCAATAGGCATGGGGACGAACTTATTAACCGCCGACAGCCATCTTGCCAAATAGTAATAGGCAGTTTGACTGTAAAGAGATTCGACGGTTTCAGGCGACAAACTGGCCACGGTCTGCACGGCAAAAGCCATAATCAGCCAGAACAAAGCGCGCCAGAAAATATACCGTGCTTGTACATCCTCTACGCTGTCGCCTTCTTCTTCATACCCGTCATTGGCGGAAACTTTAGGAGTAACGTTCGGTCTGAGAGGAACAAAAAATTTCATATTTGAATCCTGATCGTTATCACAAAATGACGGCATCGGCTTCGATCTCAACCAGCATTCGGTCATCTATCAATCGCCGAACTTCAACCATCGTCGCACAAGGTCTAACGTCCCCGAAAAATTCGCCGTGCGCGCGCCCGAACTCTTCCCAACGAGCAATGTCCGTGACAAACATCCTGGTTCGCACAACGTGTTTAAGCTCTGCCCCGAGCGCATTCAGGGCTTTTTCTATGTTGCGAATTACCTGAACCGTCTGAGCATAAGCGTCTCCGACCCCGACAATCTCGCCCTGCTGGTCAGTCGCCGTAGTCCCCGTGACCAGAACTTGATCGCCGATTCTGATAGCGCGCGAATAACCGACTATCGGTTCCCACTTCGTTCCTGAAAAGTAATGTTGTTTTTCGGCCATTTCGACTCCTGAAAAAAGGTCAAAGGCTACACAACCATTGTGCAATCGAAGCCAGTTGACGGTCATCGGTCAGATTGGCGGCATTTTCCAAAGCTTTGCTTTCCAACTGGCTCCAGATTTCAGCGGCCATTTTCTTTTCAATCGCCGCGCCGACGAAGAAGATGTGTGGCGAACAGCCGTTATCAGCAAACGATTTTTGTATCCGCGACAAAGCCGTGCCAGCCGTCTTCCAATGCTCATCCGCTCCGGCGGGATCAATACCGCCTTTCAACTCTCCCAGCGCGACATAAGATTTCGGCTCGCCCTGAATCGCCGGAGACAAACTGATGGGCGCGCAATCGAACAAACACAAATCCACGTTGTTCTTCAGAAACGGAATCGTCAGGTTGTAAACCAGCGTGCGTTGCCGCCGACCTTTCTTCCAACTCAAACCGCGCAACGACAATTCAATGTCCGCATTTTCGCTCGGCACTTCCGCCCAAGTGCTTGTCCCAGCGTGAAGCCATTGGCAGGAATTCCCGGCCAGCGTCAGCGCAGCCAACAAAGCTCGCGTCAGCTTTCTTTGCGCCAAAGCCCCGCCCACATTTCTCATCGAACCACCCAGCGTATCGCCGCGTGTCAGCAAAAACCGGTACACCAACTCTTCGACAAAAGCTGCACCGGCAGGCTCAAGAAAGTTTTTGATCAAGCCGGTGATCGCTTCGGTTTTGTCTTCCGGCAAAAGATGCTTGAGCGCCTTGTCCGAGATTCCGGCTGCGGTCAACAAAGCCGCTTGAAGCTTTTCAATCCTCGCCAAATCCATTGGCTTTTCAGTTTCGGCGGCAGCAGCTTTCAGCGCCCGCGCTTGAGCAACAAAAGGTGTCGCGCGGCGATTTTTCTCCAATGCCAGAGCGACAAAACCTGATCGGACGGCTTCGTAAGTCGTCACAAGATCGGCAGGCGAATTGAGATGTTGACGGTAAGACAGGCGCTTCGCCATCAAACTTTCCTCCACACGTAAACGCATTTGCGAAGAGCTTCGCGCCCGTGTTCGCCCATTTGCTGGCTGCTGTTTCCCTTGCCACCGGGCAGAACCAGAATGCTTTCGACTTCAAAGCCGAGTTTTTCCGCAAGGGATGAAAGAATCAAATCCACTGAAATACTGGCTCCGGCATAACGTACGTTGTCGTTGACCATCAACAGGCGAGCGCCTGACTTCAACACGCGAGCACACTCTGCGATGACGCAAGCCATCTCGTAAAAATAACCTCGCACCATTCGCGGAATGCCCTGATTGTTCAACTTACCTTCTGCTTTTTGAGTTTCAAGGTAAGTCAAAATTGCCTGTAAAAGTTCCTGTTCATCGGCGGCTGCAATTGCTTTCCACCAACCTGGGTTGATTGCCAGTAAATCTTTGGCGCGGTTTTCGACTGTGCAGCTAAGCATTTGCTGACGCAAACCGATTAATTCCTGCTCGCCGATTCCCAGCAAAGCCAACTCCAGGGCGTAAGTTCGAGTGTAATCATAACGATTGCAGTAAGGCGGCGAAGTAACAACAACATCGAACTGATCTGGTAAAATTTTCGGCATCACGTCCAAACAAGAGCCTGGATGCAGCGAAACTCCGCCGCGTAGATTGGCGACAGGAAACAAACCTGAGGGCTCTTTTTCCTCGCTCCAATCGCGCAGCATTTCTGTCAGCTTGGCGATAATCGCGCTGTCGAAATCGGCGATTGAGCCTTTGTCAAAAATCCTGGCCCCCTGCTTACGCCCGGAGCGATGATCCCAGCGCAGGTACTGACCGTCCTTTCTCGTGTAACTGACGTTTTCCAACACGCACAACAGAGCAAAGCGCAGCACAGTTTGCGTGGCGTCATCTTCGAT
>JAGNMH010000284.1 GCA_017991275.1 Acidobacteriota bacterium | reverse complement strand
GATCATGTGAACCGGAATTCGTATGGTTCTGGCCTGGTCGGCAATGGCGCGAGTGATCGCCTGGCGAATCCACCAAGTGGCGTAAGTAGAGAACTTATAGCCGCGACGATATTCAAACTTATCAACCGCCTTCATCAAACCGATGTTGCCTTCCTGAATCAGGTCAAGGAATTGCAAACCTCGGTTGGTATATTTTTTGGCGATTGAAACCACCAATCGAAGGTTGGCTTCGACCAGTTCTTTCTTGGCCTGTTGAGCTTCGGCTTCACCGGCGATGACGGTTTGCAGCGAACGTTTGATGTCGGCAATCGGCAGGCGATGCTGCTCTTCCAACTGAGTCAAGTGACGCTTGGTTGCACGCAGCTTCTTTTCAGTTTCTTTCTTTTCGTCTTCATTGCGCTTGCGTTCGTACGACCGTTGCAGCTTGTCAATTTCACGTTCGGTTTCCCTGGTTTCCATCGAAGCGCGACGCATTGCGCCGATCAAACGATCCTGAACTTTTGGCGTAAATTCCAGCAGACGAAATAAATGCGAAAGTTCGATGCGCTGCCGAGCCAGTTTTCGCTTCATCTTGACCAGCTTGGTCGAACGTTTCGGTTCGGCCAAAACTTTTTCGTACATCTGGCTGGTCTTTTTGAAGAGCTTTGAGGTTTCGGCAATCGTTTCCAGAGTGTAGTTGTGATACTCCAGAATCTTCTCTTCGGTGATGCCTTCCTGTTCGGTAAAGGTCACGATTTCGCGAACGGAAAGGTATTCTTCGCTCAATTCCTTGCCGATTTGAATCAATTCGGCAACGGCAATTGGCGAACGCGAAACGGCTTTTTGAGCACGAATCTTGCCGCGCTCGATGCGTTTGGCGATGGCGACTTCGCCTTCGCGGGTCAGCAAAGGAACAACGCCCATTTCACGCAAATAAAGACGAACCGGGTCGTTGGTTTTTTCCAAATTGCCCGGAGACAGGTCAAGTTCGACTTCCTCTTCGCCGCCATCGTCTTTTTTGTCGGAGTTGGCGGCAGCGGCGGCGCTTTCCAGAAACTTCTCTTCAGAATCCGCGATGGTGATGCCTTCGCCGCCAAGCGCTGCAAAGATGTCTTCGATTTCGTCTGGCGAAACCAAACCTTCGGGAAGTTCCTGGTTGATTTCGTCATAACTTAGAAACGCCTTGTCCTTGCTCATGCCCATGTCCAGAAGTTTCTGGACATCTTCTGTGTATTTTTCTTCCACTTTTGTCACTCCTTTTGCCGTAGCCCGCAAAAACGCCACAGCAGCAACTTTCACTACCTTGTTTCTTACTTCTTTTTATTTATATACGTGTCAGCAAAGATCAGCGGTTTGACAGCACTGTTTCAAATTTATCGGCATTCTTTATGTTTAGCCGTTGCGTTGCGCCAAATCCAACTGCTTCACTAACTGAAGTTTGAGCATAATCAACTCTCCAAGCCTGGCAGTGTCGTTATCACGTTGCGCGCGGTTGATTTCAGATTGAAGCGCCGATTGTTTTTCGGCCAATTTTCCGCAGCGCAAACTGTGAAGACTTCCTTCTGCCTCTTTTTCGGCTCGGTTCAGAGATTCCTGATCGGAAGATTTGAAGTCAGTTTCAGTGGTCATAAGTTGTGGCAATAAATCACGAGCCAGTTCCTCATCATCCAATAACCGACTAATTTCAGGATAAGTAATCTCCTGCTGTTGACGCTCAAACTCAAAGATCAATTGAAAAAGTTTTTCGGTTCTTAGTCCTAAAAAGTCCTCTTCGGTCATTTTCAAACTTATCTGCCGCCGAACCGACTGGCAGGCGAGCAAAATCTCAAGCAACTTTCGCTCCGCCGGTTTCACAGCAATGCTGGCAATCACAGCCCGCTCGCTGACTTTTTCCTGTCGTGTTTCAGCGGCCTTTTTGAATTCCTGGCGAATCAGCTTGCTGTCAATTTTCAGCCGGTCGGCGATGCGGTCGAACTGCTCAGAGCGTTCGATCCGATCTTTGACCAACTTCAAATACGGCAGAATCGCATTAATCGTTTCGACTTTACCTGATGGAGATTTCTGGTCATTTGCGCCGACGGCCTCTTCAACTATGTATTCCAGAAAAGGTTGGGAGTTCTTGAGCAATCGCAAATAGCCGTCCGCGCCGCGCGCTCGGATGAACTCATCCGGGTCTAAGTTGTCCGGCAAGGTCAGCACGTTGACCTTGAAACCTTCGCCCAACAGCAATTCCAGACTGCGTTTTGTCGCCGCCACTCCAGCTGAATCAGGGTCAAAATTGACTACGATCTTTCGCGTGTACCGCCCCAACAACCTGGCTTGGTTTTCAGTCAGGGCCGTTCCCAAACTGGCCACCAGATTTCGGACTCCTTCCTGAAAGGGAATCAGGAAGTCCAGGTAACCTTCGACCAAAATGGCAAAATCCTTATTTCGGATCGAATCTCGTGAATACCCAAGCCCGAAAAGATGCTGTCCTTTTGTGTAAACGCTGGTTTCGGGTGAGTTCAAATACTTCGGTTCGCCTTCGCCGATGATGCGTCCGCCGAAAGCGACAGGCCGCCCCTGAGTGTCACAAATCGGAAACATCAGCCGCCCGCGAAACCGGTCGTAAAAGCCGCCAGACTCTTTCAGACTGACCAAGCCACTGCGTTCGATCTGATTTGTCGAAGCCCCGCGCGAACGCAAAAAACTGCTCATCGCGTCCCAACTGTTCGGCGCATAACCAAGCCGAAACTGTTGCCGCGTAGCCTCCGTAATTCCCCGCCCTTCCAGATAAGCCAGCCCGCGTCGGCCTTCGGCGGTCTCTGTCAGGTTTTGTTCAAAGAACTCAGTCGCCCAGGCGTTCAATTGCAGCAAATCAACTCGTTGCCGATCGCGCTCTTCGTAATCACGCTGGTCATCGGCGACGACCGGAACCGCAATGCCGCATTTTTCGGCGACGGTTTTAACCGCTTCTGGAAAAGGCGCGCCTTCGATTTCCATGACGAAGGTGACGGCGTCGCCGCCTTTGCCGCAGCCAAAACATTTGAAAAACCCCTTCGACGGGTTGACGCTGAAACTCGGCGACTTCTCATTATGAAATGGGCAGCAAGCCCAGTAATTATTCCCCTTCTTTTTCAGCGAAACATAATCGCCAACGATCTTCAGGATGTCGGCTTGATTACGTAACTCTTCACTGAAACCGCGCGGGATTTTCATAACGCTTACTACTTCTTCAGTTCAACAATCGTCGCGCCGTTGCCGCCTTCACTTTGCTCCGCCGGATAAAACTTCGCAACGTGCGGATGCCCGGAAAGCAGGTCGGCAATTGCTCGTTTCAGCGCGCCCATTCCCATTCCATGAACGATGCGAACGCGGTCATGGTTGTCCAGGTAGGCCGCGTCCAGAAACTTGTCCGCTTCGTAAGTCGCTTCGCTCATAGTCTTTCCAATTACATTCAACTCAGAACTGACGGATTTTTGTTCCTGCAAAGAAACCGAAACGCCTTTTGGCAAACCGGCCACGGCTTTTGCGGCTTTCTGGCTCGCCGCTTTGCGTTCGATGAACCGCAGGTTGTCGGCCTGTTCGCGGAACCGCAGCGCGCCGACCTGAACAACAATTTCTTCGCCTTTAATCGCTTCGACGACGCCTTCCTGATTCAGCGAAGTGACTCGAACTCGATCGCCGATCTCGAAGTCGGTGATTTCCGGCACGGCTTCTTCGGCTGCAATCGCAGCCTGCTCTTCGGCAGTCATAATGCCTTGCTGTTGGCGCAACTGACGAGCGGCGGAACTGGCCGCAACTTTTAATTCAACGGTGCGGCGTTCAACTTCCTTTTTGACTTTACGAGCCGTCGCAACGTCTTCAATAGTAGAAGCGAATTTTTCAGCCTTCGCCGTGAACTCTTGAACGACTTTTTGCAGTTCGGCGCGAAATTCTTTTTCGCGCTCTTTTTCGCGCTTGATGAATTCCAGTTCCAGCCTGGCGTATTTGTCGGCAACCAAAGCGCGTTCTTCTTCCAAAGCGACGACGGTCAGTTGTTGATGATCGAATTGATCTTTTAGACGGCGCAAGTATTCCGTCGCGTCTGCGCTGGCAGTTTGGACTTTTTCCGCCGCGCGTTCGGTAATGGCTTTCGGCAAACCGAACCGCCGGGCAATTTCGATTCCCGACGAAGACCCCGCCAAACCGACCAGCAATTTGTAAGTCGGCTTCAGAGTGCGTTCGTCGAATTCGACGCTGGCATTGATGACGCCGGGCGTGTTTGTCGCATAAACCTTCAACCCGCTGTAATGCGTGGTGACAATGACGTGCGCTCCGCGTTCGCGGAAGTAATCCACCATCGCCACACCAAGCGCCGAGCCTTCTTCCGGGTCGGTTCCGGTTCCGACTTCGTCGAGCAGAATCAATGTCGGCGGTTCAAGTTCTTCGCTGATGGTTCGTATGTTTTGAATGTGCGCAGTGAAGGTCGAAAGGTTCGCCGAGATGGATTGATGATCGCCAATGTCAGCCAGCGCCTGATTGAAGATCGGCAAGTCGGCGTCAACCGCCGGAACATGCAACCCCGCCTGAGCCATCAGCGACAGCAAGCCAACGGTTTTCAGGACTACGGTTTTGCCGCCGGCATTCGGGCCGCTGATGACCATGATTCTGTGCTCGGCGTCCATATCCAGAGACAGCGGAACAATCGGCAACCGCAAAGCTTTCAGGTTTGCTTCCAGCAATGGATGCCGCGCGTCTTTCAAATGCAGCCGACCGTTTTCGTTGATCGTCGGTTCAATCGCGTCGTGATTGATCGCCAGCCTGGCTTTTGCGGCAATGAAATCAATCTGCGCCACTGCTTCGGCCATTAAACTCAGAGAGTCGCGTTCATCGCGCAAGTCTTCGGTGATACTGAAAAGAACCTTGATGATTTCTGTCTGTTCGATTTCGCGCAACCGAACCAGGTCGTTGTTCAGATTGATGGTTTCAAGCGGTTCGACAAATGCCGTCTGACCTGAGGAAGACATGCCGTGAACAACGCCTTGAACGGCTCCGCGGTTGTCGTTGCGAATCGGTATGACGTACCGGTCATTGCGGATGGTGACGTATTCATCCCGCAGCGCGTGGTCGGCTTCAGCGCGTTTCAGAATCGTTTCCAGCGAGCGTTGAATCTGCGAACGCAGCTTGGTGATTTGAAAACGAATCTCGCGCAATTCCGGGCTGGCGAAATCCTCGACTTCTCCGCTGGGAGAAATACGTCCGCGCAGCCGCTGATACAGCGCGCGCAGGTTCGGAATCGGTTCAGTAATTTCGCGTATCAGCGGGAATTTTTCGCGCTCTTCGTGGAAAGTTTCGCGCAAGCCCATCGCCACGGAAATCAGCCGAAGCAAATCCACGATCTCCAGCGGTTCCAGATTGATGTCGGCGATGCCCAGTTTGCCAAGCGAAGGCCGCGGGTCTGGCAAATCGTTAATGTCCAGCGCGGTTCCTTCGCGCAGATAAAGCACACCTTCGCCCGTCAGCCGCAATTCGCGTCTGATCTGCTCTGCGTTTGTGGAGATTTGCAACTGTTCAGCCAGCGACGCTCCGAGCGGCGTGCGGATTTGTTGCAGCAGAGTCTCCTTGAGCCTGTCGAACTCTAAAGTTGTAGTAGCTTGGCTTGGCATTCGTTATTTGTTCAGGCCGCGAGGGGGATAAAAGCTTCCGGCAACGGCTGCTGAAACTGCGAGATTGTAGGGACGCCTTCCAGCAGTGTCAAACGAATCACAGGTTTAGCTGAAAGTTATCCCATCGCCAGGGCAACGCGCCGTTGTCACTGTCACCACGCTGTATTATCGTTCGCCGCGAATCGAGTTCACGAAACCCAAAACCGACTTTCAACCCGGACAAAATTTATGAAGATCAGACGAATTCTTGCATCGTTCTGCGCGGTCGCGCTTGTCGCCTGCGCCCTGTGGTTTAACGCCAGCCGTTCGGCTGCTCAACAGGGCGGCTTCACGATTGAACAAGTCCTGAGTTTGCCGTTTCCTTCTGACCTGATTGCGGCTCCAACGGGTGAACGCATCGCATGGGTTTTCGACGCCGAAGGCAAGCGAAACATCTGGGTAGCCGAGGGGCCGGATTTCAAAGCTCGGCAGTTGACTCAGTTCAATGAAGACACAGGGCAGGAATTGACCGAACTGGAATTCACTCACGATGGCGAATGGGTCGTCTTCGTGCGCGGAGGCAGCGCCAATTCCGCCGGAGAAATTCCCAATCCGACCAGCGATCCGGCGGGAGCTTCGGAAGCCATTCACGCCGTGTCCGTTAAAGATGGCCGGTTGCGAAGATTGGCAGAAGGCGCTTCGCCTGTCGTTTCGCCAACCGACCAGCGAGTCGCGTTTGGCAAAGACGGCCAGATTCACATAGTTGAAATCGTGGACGGTTCTGAACCGCATCAACTTTTTGCCGCTCGCGGATCTAACTTCGCGCCTCAATGGTCGCCGGATGGAAAGCAGTTGGCCTTCAACAGTTCGCGCGGCACGCACAGCTTCATCGGCATTTATGATTTTGAGAAACAGACGATTCGTTACATCGCGCCTTCGGTTGATCGAGACTCCGCGCCGCGCTGGTCTTTGGACGGAAAGCGGATTGCTTTTATACGCCAACCTGCTCGCGGTAATGCGCCTCGCGCGCTGACTCAAGACGCGCCCGATCCCTGGGCGATCTGGGTGGCCGACGCGGGAACCGGCGTAGCCAAAGAAATCTGGCGCAGCGGCAATCAACCTCAAGATGGCCCGCCGCGAATGGCGGGAGAGAATTTGCTGCAATGGGCGGCGGATAATCGGTTGGTCTTCGCTTCGGAAATGGACGGATGGATGCGGCTCTATTCGATTGCGGCCAGCGGCGGCGAAGTGAAAGGGCTGACTCCAACGGGGTGCGAATGGGAAACGATAGCGTTCACGCCTGACCGCGCCGACATTGTTGTTTCATCAAATTGCGGCAACATTGATCGCCACGACCTGAGCGTCGTTGATGTTGTGAATGGGACTCATATCCAGCCCAAACAGGAAAAAGATGAAGATTTTATTTTTTGGAGTCCGGCCATTTCTGGCAACGCAAAATGGATGTTTGCTC
>JAGNMH010000283.1 GCA_017991275.1 Acidobacteriota bacterium | reverse complement strand
GTGTAATGGTGGTTGAAAATCTCCATTGTGTCGGCGTAATTGAAACCGGCTTTAAGCGCCAGGACGTTGGCTTCGGCGACTTCCGGCTTATTGCCAAACTTTTCATCCACCCACTTCAACGTCGGTTCCATTGGGCGGTCGTAAAGCCAGTACATCAAACCGAGCGCGTAAAAGTTCTTGCAACGCTCCTGCAACTTGAAAGGCAGAGTCGAACCTTCCAGAGATTTCAGAGTTTGCGAAGTGATCGGCACTTTGAACAGCCTGTAACCGGACAGCGAACCGTCTTCAATCGGGTTCGAGGCGTAACCGGCTTTTTTCAAATTGCCTGAATTGAATTCGTCCGTGTTGACGACCAGGATTCCGCCACTTTCCAGATCGGGCAGGTTGGTTTTCAGCGCCGCCGGGTTCATCGCCACCAACACCTGCGGTTCGTCGCCGGGAGTGCGAATGTCGCGGCTGCTGAAATTCAACTGATAACCCGAAACTCCCGGCAAGCTGCCGGCTGGAGCGCGAATTTCAGCAGGGAAGTCCGGCAGAGTCGAAATATCATTGCCTATGATTGCGGATGTGGAAGTGAATTGACTGCCTGTCACCTGCATACCGTCGCCGGAATCGCCTGCAAAGCGAATAGTTACGGTTTCAAGTTCTTCGATTTGGGGCTTGGCGGTGGCCTGGTCTGTGAGTGTCGTTGCTGACATGTTTAGATAACAAACTCCGTGAAGATTTTTTTGCCAGTCTCATCACTTTGGCTTCGTTTGTAAGCTCGGAAGCTGACTGAGGCCAATGCAATTTTCTATCAATTTTGTAGGTGTTTGAGACTTGCTTGGCGCGCAATTGGTATAGCCAATCACGAGCCGCGCGAATCATAGCATGTCAAAATTGAAAGTCCACCCCGTCTAAAAATCGAATCAATTGCTTCGTAACAGCCGCAATCTTGTCAGCCCGGACGTTGGCCGTTATAGTGCCCGCGTCCAAAACTCAATCCGCAATTTTCCATAAAAAGACGGTCGGCGCTTGTGCCGATCACCATATCAACTAAGCCGTATTTTCCAATGAGGAGGACTAAGCAATGGCTGACAATCGTGGTGTGGCCTACATCAAACCCGGAGTTGTGGAAGTTCAGAGCATTGATTTTCCCAAGCTGGCGTTGGGCAAACGCAAGTGCAATCACGGAGTCATTCTAAAAGTCGTTTCGACCAACATCTGCGGCAGCGACCAACATATGGTTCGCGGACGCACTACCGCGCCTGAAGGTTTGGTGCTCGGCCACGAAATCACCGGCGAAGTGATCGAAGCCGGGCGCGACGTCGAGTTCATCAAAGTTGGCGATCTGGTTTCGGTTCCGTTCAACATCGCTTGCGGACGTTGTCGCAACTGTAAAGCAGGACTGACAGGCGTCTGTCTGACGGTCAATCCGGCTCGCCCCGGAGCGGCTTATGGTTACGTGGATATGGGCGGATGGATCGGCGGGCAGGCCGAATACGTCATGGTTCCTTATGCCGATTTCAATCTGCTGAAGTTCCCGGACAAAGACCGCGCAATGGCCAAGATCAAAGACCTGACTTGTCTGTCCGACATTTTGCCAACCGGTTATCACGGCGCAGTTACAGCCGGAGTTGGGCCGGGTTCGATTGTTTACGTTGCCGGAGGCGGCCCTGTCGGATTGGCTTGCGCGGCTTCGGCGCAATTGCTGGGCGCGGCTTGCGTTATCGTCGGCGATTTGATCCCTGAACGATTGAAACAAGCTCGCAAGTTCGGCTGCGAAACCGTGGACGTGTCGAACAAAAACGCTTCGGTCGCCGAACAGATCGAACAGATCATTGGTGTCCCCGAAGTTGATTGCGCGGTTGATTGCGTAGGATTTGAAGCTCGCGGTCACGGCGCAGGCGCAGGCACGGAAGCTCCGGCGACGGTGTTGAATTCGTTGATGGAAGTCACCCGCGCAGGCGGTGGCATCGGCATTCCCGGTTTGTACGTCACGGGCGATCCGGGCGGCATTGATGACGACGCCAAGATCGGCAAGTTGGGCATCCGCATCGGATTGGGCTGGGCGAAATCGCATCACTTTATGACCGGTCAATGTCCTGTGATGAAATACCATCGCCAGTTGATGCAGGCGATTCTTTACGGAAAGATCAACATTGCCAAAGCCGTCAACGTCCAAGTCATTTCTCTGGATGACGCGCCGAAAGGCTACAAAGACTTCGACAAAGGCGCGGCCAAGAAATTCGTCATTGATCCGCATCACGCGATTGCGGCATAAAACCGTAGAGCAGGTTTTCCAACCTGCTCTTGTCTTCTTCAGAGCAGTTTTTCTTTTCAACCTGCTCTCCTTCATTAACAACGTAGAGCAGGTTGGAAAACCTGCTCTACGTTCTTATACGGAGCATACGTTTAGTAATGAGCAGTTCATTTTCAGGACAAGTAGCAGTTATCACAGGCGCAGCTTCAGGTTTGGGTTTGGCCATTGCCAAAAAGCTGCATAGCGAAGGCGCAACCGTCGCGTTGTTGGATTTAAGCGCCGAAGCTGCGGCGGCAGCCGCCACAGAAGTCGGCGAAAACACCGCAGCTTTCGGAATCAACGTCACCGACGAAGCTCAGGTCAAAACGGTCGTTGATCAAATCGGCGAGCAATTCGGACGCATAGACATTCTGGTCAACAGCGCGGGAGTCACAGGCAAGACCAGCATCAAAACTCACGAAGTTGATCTGGCGGACTTTCGCTTCGTGTTTGAAGTCAACGTCGTCGGTTCGTTCCTAACTGCAAAAGCCGTGTTGCCGTGGATGTTGAAACATAATTACGGGCGTATCCTGCACATCGCTTCGGTGTCGGGCAAAGAAGGCAACGCCGGAATGCTGGCTTATTCGTCGTCAAAAGCCGCCGTCATCGGAATGGCTAAAGTTCAGGGCAAGGAATACGCCGAAACCGGAATCACCGTGAACGCGCTGGCTCCGGCGGTGATCCGCACTCCGATGGTCGCCGCGTTGCCAGCTCAACAGGTTCAATACATGACCGACAAGATTCCGATGAAACGTTGCGGCGAATTGGAAGAAATCGCCCACCTGGCGACGTTCATCGTCTCGCCGGGAACCAGCTTCACGACCGGGTTTACGTTCGATATGACTGGTGGACGCGCAACTTACTGAGAGGGCGAATGGCTGGCATAAAGAAGTTATTTGCTGATGCGGCCAAGTTGCTTTACTTAGGTGTTGGCATCAGCGATCCGGGAACTATTCCTCGCAAGATTGATTTGTGGCAAATAGCTGAAGGTAATGACTGGAAGGTGTTCAATCTTTCGGCGACAAACCTCAACCACAAAGGCAAAGAAGCTGTTCGATTGAAATCTTCAGGCGGCGATGGCTTGGTTTTGCTTGAAGATTTGGAGTTGTCGAACTGTAAACTCGATTTGAGCGTTGCCGCCGTTAATCAAACTGTTGACCTGCTAGTTCGGGCAAAGGATGAAAACAGCTTCGATTCGGTTTCGTTCAGGGTTGATGCCGGAGCAGGGAAGTTGGCAATTCGTCTGGGCGAACGCTCCGCCGAAGTTGAATTGCCGTCACATCTGCTTGGTGAATGGATCGCAACCAGAATCGTCGTTGCTCCGCAATTCACGGCGGTTTTCGTCAACGGCAACAATATGCCCAGCTTGAAAGTTCCAGCCGATTCGCAAACCAACAAGGGCGCTTTTATTGGTTTGTGGGTTGGCGACGGTTCTGAAGCGTTAGTTGCCGACCTGAAATACATACAAGCAAAGAAACGGGATTTTGAATGAGCAATCGTCTTAAGGACAAAGTTGCGATCATCACCGGCGGAGGCGCTGGTATCGGTCAGGCCACCGCCATTTTGTTTGCCGAAGAAGGCGCAAAAGTCATCATCGGCGATATTGACGAAACCGGCGGCAAAACGACTGCTGCTGAAATCAACGCCGCTGGCGGCGAAGCAATTTTCCTTCGCGCTGACATTTCTCAGGAAGCCGACGCGCAAAAGCTGACCGACGAAGCTCTGCGCGCGTTTGGCCGAGTGGACATTCTGGTCAACAACGCAGCGGCTTTTGTGCTGAAAGGTTTGGAAGCTTCGGTCGAAGATTGGCAGCGAAGTCTGGGCGTCAACGTCATAGGCACTGCGCTGGTCAGCCGCTTTGCCAGCGAAGCGATGAAGGCGAATCCGGGCGGCGCGATTGTCAATCTGGGTTCGATGTCCAGCTTCATCGCTCAGCCGCATTTCGTCACTTACAGCGCGACCAAAGCGGCGATCATCCAGATGACCAAAAACATGGCCATGGATTTGGCGGAGTTCGGCATTCGCGTCAACGCCGTTTGTCCGGGAACGATCATCACTCAGGCGTCTGAAAAACACTGCGCGCAAGCGGGCATCACGATGGATGAATTCAAGGCGACAGAAGGCGCAAAACATTTGCTGAATCGCCCAGGTTATCCGCGCGAAGTAGCCTTGCCGATTTTGTTTTTGGCATCGGATGAGGCTTCGTTTATCACCGGAACTTATCTGATGGTGGATGGCGGATACACGGCTCAATAAACGCTGTAGCGCGAACTGTCAGTTTGCGTCTTGGCGAGATAACTAATTGTCGAAAAGCGAGTTGTTACGATCGCCGTGCTTGCCACGACGCAAACTGACAGTTCGCGCTACATTTTGGCTTATGGCAATTCGATTCTGGTTGAAGTTGCTCGTTGTTCTCGTCGCCGTCAGCGGCGCGATTGTTATTCGTTCGTCGTCGGCACAGACCGCCAAAGTTGATTTCGCGCGTGACATTCAGCCGATCTTTCGCGCGCATTGCCAGTCTTGTCACGGCGAAACCGCCAAAGGCCAACTCCGACTGGATAACAAAACCTCCACGATGAAAGGCGGCATTTCCGGCGCGGTCATCGTTCCCGGCAACAGTCGCCAAAGCCGATTGCTTCACCGAGTTCGCGGTGAAGGCGGCGAAAAGCGCATGCCGCTGAATGGCGAAGCTCTCACTTCAGCGCAAATCGAATTACTGACTCGTTGGGTCGAAGAAGGAGCAACCTGGCCAGAAACAGAATCCGCAATCGGCTTTCAGATTAGGCCGCAATCCACAATCCCAAAGCATTGGGCTTTCATCGCTCCAATCAGACCCACAATTCCCAAAGCAACTAACTTAACTTGGGTGAAAAATCCGATTGACGCTTTTGTGCTGGCGCGATTGGAAAAGGAAAAACTGACGCCTTCGCCCGAAGCCGATCGCGCGACGTTACTGCGCCGTTTGAGTTTGGACTTGACCGGCTTGCCGCCGACGATTGCCGAAGTTGACGCCTTCATTGCCGACAAATCCGCGAACGCTTACGAAAAACAGGTTGATCGGTTGTTGGCTTCGCCGCATTACGGCGAGCGTTGGGGCAGGTTGTGGTTGGACGCGGCGCGTTACGCGGATTCGGATGGCTACGAAAAAGACAAATCGCGCTCGGTGTGGTTTTATCGCGACTGGGTCATCAACGCGCTGAACGCCGACAAGCCTTACGATCAATTCGTGATCGAACAGATTGCTGGTGATCTGTTGCCACCCAAAGAAGATCAAAAAGCCACTCAGGATCAAATCGTAGCCACTGGCTTTCTGCGAAACTCGATGATTAACCAGGAAGGCGGAGTTGATCCCGAACAGTTCCGAATGGAAGCGATGTTCGACCGAATGGACGCCGTCGGCAAATCTGTGCTCGGCCTGACGATTCAATGCGCGCAATGCCACAACCACAAATTCGATCCGATCAAACAGGAAGATTATTACCGTATGTTCGCCTTCCTGAATAACTCGCATGAATCGAACGTCGCTGTGTACACGCCCGCTGAGCACATGAAGCGCGCAGAGATTTTCCGCCGCGTGCGCGAGCTTGAAGCCGAGTTGCAGCATCGCGCGCCAGACTGGCCGCAGCGAATGTCCGCCTGGGAAGCTTCGGTCAAAAACAACCAGCCGACGTGGACGGTCTTTCAGCCAGAAGTTGATGAAATCTCAACTGGCGGCCAGCGATATTTGCCGCAACCGGACAAATCATTTTTGTCTGATGGTTACGCGCCGGTTCAGCACAAAGTCAAAATGACGCTGAAGACCGATGTTCAGAACATAACGGCTTTCCGGTTGGAATTGCTGACTGACCCGAATTTGCCGCGTAGCGGCCCAGGTCGTTCAACAACAGGATCGTGTGCGTTGACCGAATTTGAAGTCACCGCCTCGCCAGCTTCTTCTTCGGACAAGGGTGACCCGAAGAAAATCACCAAGCTGAAATTTGCCAAAGCGACGGCTGACATTTCGTTGCCTGAACGCGACCTGGAACCGATCTTCGACGATCAGAGCGGCAGGCATCGCACAGTCGGCCCGATTGAATTTGCGATTGACGGAAAGAACGAAACCGCCTGGACGATTGATGCTGGCCCTGCTCTCCGCAATCAACCCCGCAAGGCCGTCTTCACTCTGGAAAAACCGATTGCGATTCCAGGCGAAATCCTGCTGACCATCAACATCAGCCAAAACCACGGCGGCTGGAACAACAACGACAACCAGCAAAACCAGCCTGGACGGATGCGACTGTCGTACACAACCGCACCCAACGCCGAAGCCGATCCGCTGCCCGCTGCTGTCCGGGAAATTCTTTCAATTCCGAGTGAACAACGCAGCGATGCCCAAGCTTCAATGGTTTTCAGTTTCTGGCGAACGACGGTCAGCGACTGGCGCGAGGCCAATGCCGAAATCACACGCTTGCTGGCTGAGCATCCGGAAGGTTCGACTCAACTTGTTTTGAACGAACGCGCTGAAACACGCGAAAGCCATCTGCTCAAACGCGGAGATTTTCTGCGCCCTGACAAAGTCGTCACTCCCGGAGTTCCGGCTTTCCTGCATCCGCTGCCCGTCAATGAAAAAGCTGACCGGCTGACGTTTGCGCGTTGGCTGGTGGATCGCAATTCTCCGACGACGGCGCACAGCATCGTCAACCGCTTATGGCAATCTTATTTCTGGACTGGGTTGGTTGAGACTTAAGAAGATTTCGTAACCCAAAGCCCTGCGCCTTCACATCGTGAATTGCTGGA
>JAGNMH010000282.1 GCA_017991275.1 Acidobacteriota bacterium | reverse complement strand
TGGCAAGGTTCCCGTGTCTGCCGCAGCAATTGCCATGACGCCCGAACCTGAAGAACCGGTTTCAGCTTCGGCTGGTTCAGAGCCGACTCCGACCCCAGAGGCTACAGAAGCTGCGAAACCGCACGGCGATTGGCCCGGCTTTCGCGGAGCAGCGCGAGACGGAGTCGTTCGTGCTGTAAGGATTGAAACCGATTGGACGAAATCTCCGCCGGTTGAACTCTGGCGCAAAAAAATTGGGCCTGGCTGGTCGTCTTTCGCAGTTCGCGGCGATTTGGTCTACACCCAGGAACAACGCGGTGAAGACGAACTGGTTTCTTGTTACAACATCATGACTGGCGAACCGGTTTGGAGGCACAGCGACAAGGCTCGATTCTGGGAATCCAACGCTGGCGCCGGGCCGCGCGGAACGCCTACCTTGAGCAAGGGGCGGGTTTACACGATGGGGGCGACCGGAATCCTGAACGCGCTTGATGCCCGTAACGGCGCTGTCGTCTGGTCGCGCAATGCCGCCTCCGACACAGGCGCAAAGCTGCCCGGTTGGGGGTTTGCCGGTTCGCCGCTGGTCAATGGCGACCAGGTAATTGTCGCCACTTCCGGCGTGCTTGCCGCTTACGACCGCGCCACAGGCAAGCCACGCTGGCAAGGCCCGGCAGGAGGTTCCGGTTACAGTTCGCCGCAACTTTCAACGATTGACGGGGTTACGCAAATCCTGCTGTTGAACACAGTTGGTGCGCTCAGTGTCGCTCCTGCGGATGGCACATTGCTCTGGAAACACGAATGGGACGGTGATGGGATAGTGCAGCCAGCAGTGCTTGGTGGAGGCGGCATCTTGATCGGCAGCGGCTCCGGCATGGCGGCAAACGGGACGCGCCGCGTTGCGGTTAAGCATGCGGATGGAGCCTGGACTGTGGAAGAGCGATGGACTTCAAATGGGCTTAAACCTTACTTCAACGATTTTGTCGTTCACAAAGGCAATGCCTTTGGCTTTGACGGCAGCATTCTGTCTTGCATCAGCCTGGAAGATGGAAAGCGCAGATGGAAAGGCGGACGTTACGGCCACGGTCAGATTATTCTGTTGCCCGATCAGGACTTGCTGCTGGTGCTGTCGGAAGAAGGCGATCTGGCTCTGGTCAAGGCAACCTCAGACCAGTTCACGGAAGTTGCACGCTTCAAAGCGATAGAGGGCAAAACCTGGAATCATCCGGTGCTGATCGGCGATCAATTGCTGGTTCGCAACGGCGAAGAGATGGCCGCGTTCCGTCTGTCTCTGGTAGATCATTGACGTGCAATCGCCTTCAGACGACGGACTTGTTTTCAGCCGTCTGAAGGCGATTCGCCTAACTTTATTTGTCATTCAGCGAATTCAGCCAACTCCGCCCATCTTTCCATATCCAGATTCAGCGTGTGGTTCAGCGTTTGAACTTCGTCGTAAAGCTTCGCCACCAGAACGTGATCGCTGCCATTCAAGGCAAGCTCGGCCTCGGCTTCGGTCTTGCGAGTTTCAGCGGCGGCGATTCGGGCTTCAAGTTCCTCAAACTCGCGCTTTTCCTTGAAGGTCAATTTGCGCCTGGCTGGCGCGTCGTTGGTTGAAATAGCAGGCATTTGTTTTTGTTCGCGCGCTTTGACTTCTGCTTTGGCTACAGCGACGGCTTCGGATTTTTCGCGTTCGCGGATTTCCAGAAAGGTGGTGTAATCGCCGGGGTATTCGCGCACTCGGCCTTCGCCTTCAAACCTGAAAATGTATTCAATCGTGCGGTCAAGAAAGTACCGGTCGTGGCTGACGATGACCAAACAGCCAGCGAAAGATTCCAAATACTCTTCCAGCGCCACCAGCGTAGGAATATCCAGATCGTTGGTAATTTCGTCTAACAGCAACAGGTTCGGCGCGCTCATCAACATTCTCAGCAAATAAAGCCTGCGCCGCTCTCCGCCCGAAAGCGTGGCAATCGGTTGATACTGCATTGCCGGGGCAAACAGAAAACGTTCGAGCATTTGACCGGCGGAAATCCAATCGCCGTCAACCGTTTGAATTCGTTCGGCGACTTCCTTGACGTAATCAATCAGCCGTTGGGATTCGTCGAATTCTCGGTTTTCCTGATCGTAATAACCGATGACGACTGTTTGGCCTTTTTCGATTTGGCCGGTGTCGGGTTGCAAACGCCCGGCAATGATTTCCAACAGCGTAGTCTTGCCAGCTCCATTTGCGCCGATGATTCCGATCTTGTCTCCGCGTTTGAATTGGTAGCTGAAATCATTGACGACGGTTTTGCCGTCCCAGCTTTTGCTGACGCCTGTGACGCCAAGAATCTTTTTGCCCAGGCGGTTCGATTCAAAAGCTATGTCGAGCGATTTCTTATCGGCGATCTCGCTGGCAGCTTGGCGCGCCTGAGCCATGACTTCGTTGGCGCGATCAATGCGAGCTTTGGATTTTGATGTGCGAGCTTTCGGCCCTCGGCGCAACCATTCCAGTTCACGCCGAGCCATTGATTTCAGCTTCTGAGCTTCGACGACCTGACGCTCTTCCTGTTCCTGCCGCTTTTCCAAATACGTCGCGTAATTGCCGGTGAAGGATTGAACCCGGCCTCGATCAATTTCGATGATGCGGTTGGTGACCCGATCCAGAAAATACCGATCGTGCGTAACCAGCAGCAGCGCGCCTTTGAAATCGGCCAGCCAATGTTCCAGCCATTCGACGGTTTCGGCGTCCAGGTGATTGGTCGGCTCGTCCAAAATCAACAGGTCGGGTTTGATGAACAGACTGTGAGCCAGCGCGACTCGTTTGCGCTGACCGCCGGAAAGCGTGGACATCTTCGCGCTGAGTTGCGTGATGCCCAGTTCGTTCAGAATGGCCTTCAACTCGGTTTCAAGCTGCCACGCGCCTGAAATCTCCAACTGCTCAGCCAGATCGCTGACGCGGTTGAGTAACTTTTCGTCGGAACCTCCGTGTTCAGCCAGTTGCTCACAGGCAAGTTCATACTGTCTCAACAATTCCAGCTTCTGATGCAGAGCGTCATTGCTCCCGGCGAAGACGGCTTCGATGACGGTTTGGTCGGGGTCAAACGGAGGATTCTGAGACAAATAACCGATGACTTTGCCGTTGGCGATGACGACTCGACCTGTGTCGGCTTCTTCTTCGCCAGCGACGACCTTTAGCAAAGTAGTTTTGCCGGAACCGTTCGCGCCAATGACGCCGATCTTGTCGGCTTCGTCCAGGCCGAAGGAAACCGAGGAAAAGAGCGGTTTGATGCCGAAAGTCTTGCTGACATTTTCAAGCGAAAGGATATTCATTCTAAAAAGCTTTGCTGTTGATTTTCAGCAGTTCCAGTTCAAAGACCAGCGTCGAATTACCAGGAATCGTGCTGTAAGGTTTGTCGCCGTAGCCAAGCTGCGGAGGAACAATAATCTTGCGTTTGCCGCCTACGCGCATGGGTTCGATTCCTTCTTTTGAATTGCCGCCGATGCCCCAGTTCCAGCCTTTGATAATGTTTGTTTCGCCGATGGTGAAGTCAATTAAGCCGCCATCGAATTTGTGTCCGTCTAGGAATTTACCGACGTATGCGATTTTGACATTCTGCGACAACAACGGGCGAGGGCCTACGCCTATTTGCGTGTCCTGATACTGAAATCCTGAAGGCGTCGTTTTCATCTCACCCGGAGTTGGTGAAGCTGTAGGGCTTGGAACTGGTGTCGCCTCGGGTTCAGTCGTCGGGCTGGGTTTGGTCGTGGCGACTTCCGGCTTTGAATTGCAAGCTACCAATACCGATAAACAGATCAAAATTGCGAATGAAAGCGCAAAGCGGGATTGCCGCATAGTGTTTTTCTCCTGTTGGGTTGAATTGAAATCGCCTTTGGGCGGGCGGTCTGTATAATAGCGACCGCTTTGGCTGTGGTCAAAAATCAACCTGTAAGCATGTAGCACCGCCTTTAGGCGGAATGGTTTGAACAGGCCTGTAGCACCGCCTTTGGGCGGAATGGTTTGAACGCCTAGACCTTCCGCCTAAAGGCAGTACTACGAACTTATCCCAAGGAGTCACCATCGTGCCGCTTAAAGTTCGTACTCAACAACCGGAAATCAAATCGCTGGTCATTGGCATTGAATTGAACCAAACCAATATCACTGCTGCGCTGATAAACGACCAGGCTCGCATTATCGCTGAGCGTCAAATCGAAACTCCGCAACGCACGACTCGTCTGACCATTACTGCAATTGCCGAGTTGATTTTGAAGCTGGCTGCGGCAAACGAACGCGGCCAAAGCCCAATCGCTGCCATTGGTCTGGCTGTTCCGGGCATTGTTGATCCGCAAACTGCGCGAGTTTCAATTTCTGGCGGGAATGGATTGAAAAGCTGGACACGAGTTCCTCTGGCTGAAACTTTGGAAGAAATTCTTGACGAATCCGGTCACGATATTCGCACTCCTTTTGCAGAAAAACGAGCGAGAGCTGGCCATGCGATTTCTGGTCATCCGGCCATGGTGATTGTTTCAAATGCGACTGCCATTGCTGCGGCTGAAGGTTGGCAAGGTGCGGCTCGCGGCAAAAACAACGTGGTTTATCTTTCGGTCGGCTCTGACATCGAATCGGGGATTCTGGCCAACGGGCGCGCGTTTAGCGGCGCAAGTGGTTTGGCCGGCTCTGCCGGATGGTTGGCTGTCGGTCAATTATTCAAGCACGAATACGAAGCCGGCGGCTGCCTGTCGGCTGAAGCAACGTTGATTTCTTTGACCAGGCGAGCGATTGAAGAAAGCGGCGCATACAACGGTTCCATTTTGGGAGGTTTGGTTAAAACCGAAGCAGAAGTTGACGTAGCCACCATCATTCGCGCCGCGCGGGGCGGCGACAAACTGGCGGTCAAAGTCATTACAGAAACTTGCCGCTGGCTGGGTAGAGGCATCGCCAACCTGATTTCGATATTAAATCCAGAAGCCGTCATCGTCGGCGGCGAGTTAAGCCTGGCGTTGAAAAACTTTCTCGATGAAATCCGCGAAGAAGCCCGACTGTGGGCCGCGCCTGATGCGGCTAAACAATGCCGAATTCTGGCCGCTACCGTTGGAGATAAAGCAGGAATGATTGGCGCTGCGCGGTTGGCCTGGTTGAAGACCGAAAAGTGAGTTTGAAAAAAAGCAGAAGGAAAATGAATGCGGCGGACTCCAGATGAAGGAATCCGCCGCATTCATTTTCGGTTTGTGGCAATTGCCATTACTGATTCTTAAGGCGTCTTGTTTTCAGATGGTGTGACAGGCTTTGTAGATGAACTGCCGGGAGACTGTTTTTCGCTGGTCGAATCATTCGACTGGTTATTCTTTTTTAGCTTTGGCCGACCAGGAGTATCGCCGGAATTCGAATCATCTTTTGACGTTGGCGTCTTAGTTTGTGGCGTTTGTGGCGGTGATGTTGATTCCGAACCTTCGTGCCGTTTTAGAACAGGACGGCCAGTGTCATCAGATGATTGAGACGCAGGTTCGCTGCTGGAATCTGACGGATCGGCTGCTGCGCCTTCGCGGCGTTTGAGCACCGGGCGTCCAGAATCATCTGATGAGGGCGAAGAATCGCTGCTTGAAGTTTCCGCTTCGGAGGAATTGTCACGCCGTTTGAGCACCGGGCGATTTGGAGCGTCGGAATCGTCCGACTCAATGCTGCGATCATCGTTTGCGTCGCGTGGACGACGTTTCAGCGTCGGACGTTTGTCATCGCGCGAATTCCCAGGGCGACTCGCTACGCTGACGGCGGCCAGCCGAGACTTCACTTCATTGAACTCTGAGGTGCTGAGCTGATATTCGCTTCTATCCGGGAAACGGACGATCAAATCGCGGACTTCGCTGATGCGGTCGCCGGTCATCGGATGTGTACTGAAGATTTTTTCCAGCGTTCCGGGTTTGCGCCGCTCTTGAGCCTGCAATTTTTCAAAGAAAGTTATCAGAGCATTCGGATCGTAACCCGAAGCCCACATGTACTGAGCGCCTAACCGGTCGGCTTCTTTTTCAGCCCCACGTGAAAATTTCAGAAAGGTCAGCGGCAAAGCGATTCCGGCTGCTTGTTGAATAACAAAACCGCCCAAACCGCCCAGAAAGATCAAGGGGATCGAACCGTATTGCAGCAGTTGGCCTTTTGAAGCCTGTTCGATTCCGTGACGGGCGGCGACGTGAGCGATTTCGTGAGCCATCACTCCGGCGACTTCGGCTTCATTGTCGGCGGCTTCCAGCAATCCGCGATTGACGTAAAGGAACCCGCCGGGCAAGGCGAAAGCGTTCACTTCATTGGCGTCAACAACTTTGACGGTGAATGGAACCTTGGCGTCGGAATGCAGCACAATGTTTTGAGCGACTCGATTGACGAATTCGGTGACGATCGGATCGCTAACCAACGGCGTTCTGCGGTCAAGCTCCAATGACATTTGACGGCCAAGTGCGACTTCGCGGTCAATCGAGTAAAAAGACAAATTGCCTTTGTTGATGTCACGTTTGCCTATCAAAGTAGGATCGTTTTTGACGTCCAGAGGTTTCCCTTTAGATTTTGAATTGCCCTGAGCCAGAACCGGCCCGGCCACAAGTGACGCGGTGAGAACGAGCGCGATGGCATTGCGGAAAAATTTCTTCTTCATTGCTTATCTCCTCTCTTTCCTGCTTTGGTTGTGAACTGTGGTGGCAGTCGAATTATAAACCGATAGCAACCTTATGACGTAGGTGATGGCCGCATAGTTGGTAGAAAGTTTCGTTAAATCACCTTCATTGAAAGCGGTTGTTAGCTGAGGCGTGATCCGAATCTTGAGCCGATGGAAAGGCGATGCTAGTATCCGCGCGCTTTACTTCACGGGCTTCAATTCAATTTCAAATCTCAAAATAAGGCTGAGCACCAAATGGAGAAAAACTCCCATTCAGATAAGGTTGTCGTTGACACCAATCGTCATGCCGAAATTCGCGACTTGATGCTTCGTTGGGCAATCACAATTGCTGCTGGCGTTGCCGTGTACCTGGCTCCGATGCCTGAAGGCATTACGCCACAATCGTGGCGATTGCTGGCCATCTTCACGGCAACCATCATCGGTTTGATTATGCGCCCGGTTCCCGGCGGAGCCATGGTTTTGATTG
>JAGNMH010000280.1 GCA_017991275.1 Acidobacteriota bacterium | reverse complement strand
GGACAATAACGGCCAGACGATGGAACTGAATCCGCGCCCGGTTGATCTGCCAGTGACGCGGCCAATCGGCGAAAGCTACACCGGACGCGACAGTCAGCTAGATACGGCAGTAAAGGAGTTGCTGAAACAGATTGACGGCAGCAAGAAAGATCGTGCCACAGGAAGTGGGCGATGAACGTTGAGGTAGAGAAATGATAAAAACGATCCTCTGTCTCGTACTGACTCTGATAGGAACAGTGTGTGGACAAGAACAATCCACCACGTCAAAGGCAAAACTATCTGAAGAGATTCAGGCATTATTCAAGGCTCAAAGTCTCGACAAAAAGTACGAAGTCTCATCCCATCTAAAGCCGTCTTACCTTCATGGCGATTTCACTGGCGACGGTAAATCCGATGTCGCCGTCCTTGTGAAAGATCAAAAGACGGGCAAAATTGGCATCGCATTTTGCAACGTCACGAACAAAACTGTTTCCATCGTTGGGGCCGGAAAAGACTTCGGAAATGGCGGAGATAATTTTGATTGGATAGATGTCTGGTCGGTGACACCCAAAGCAAAGCTTCGCCAGACAGTTGCGACGCTGGCAAAAGGAGACGCCCTGTTCATAGAAAAAAGCGAATCCGCCAGCGCGTTGATTTATTGGAATGGCGCGAAATATGTGTGGCGCCAGCAGGGAGACTGAACAAACTATTGCTCTCAATAACTACATTATGCTCGAACAAAACCAACAAACCATTAGCCCGATTGACGGCTCAACTTATGCCGAACGTCAACTCGCAACTTCACAACAAATCGAAACCACGCTGGCCAAATCCGTCGCCGCGCAAACCGCGTGGCGACGAACACCAGTCAATGAACGCGCGGCCATCTGCCTGCGGATGAAAGACTGGCTGGTCGAACACTCGGACGAAATTGGCAAAGAGCTGACCTGGCAAATCGGGCGACCAATCGCCTACAGCCCGTTCGAGCTTCGCCGAGGTTTCAACGAGCGCGTCAATTACATGTGCGACATCGCCGAACGCGAACTCGCCGACATCGCCATTGAACCGAAGGAAAATTTCCAACGCTTCATTCGCCGCGAACCCGTCGGCACTGTGCTGGTGCTGGCTCCGTGGAATTATCCGTGGCTGGCTTCGGTCAACGCGGTGGTTCCGGCGATTCTGGCAGGCAACAGCGTAGTGCTGAAAATCGCTCCGCAAACTCCGCTGGTCGCCGAACGGTACGCCGAAGCCTTTGCCGCCGCCGGTTTGCCCGAAGGCGTTTTTCAATTCCTGCACATTGACCACGACCAGGTCGCCGAAGTCGTTAAAGATTCTCGTGTCGCGTTTGTCGCCTTTACTGGTTCCGTCGCCGGAGGCCACGCCGTTCAGCGCGCCGCCAGCGAACGCTTCATCGCCACGGGCTTGGAGCTTGGCGGTAAAGACCCGGCTTATGTCAGGCCCGACGCAAATCTGGCAGCGGCAGTTGAAAATCTGGTAGACGGCGCGATGTTCAACTCCGGCCAGTCGTGCTGCGCGATTGAGCGGATTTACGTTCATCAGGACGTGTTCAACCAGTTCATCGCCGGAGCGGTCGAACTGACCAAACAATACCGGCTCGGCAATCCGCTGGAAGACGGCATCACGCTCGGCCCAATGGTGCGCACAGACGCCGCCGACAAAGCTCGCGCTCACATAGCCGAAGCTTTGGCCAAAGGCGCGAAGGCATTGATTGACGAATCGCTTTTCCCAATGAGCAAAGCCGGAACGCCGTATCTGGCACCGCAAATTCTGACGAACGTGGATCATTCGATGTTGGTGATGAGCGAAGAAACCTTCGCGCCGGTCGTCGGCATCATGCCGGTCAAAGACGACGCGGAAGCCGTTCGACTGATGAACGACAGCAAGTACGGTTTGACGGCTTCGCTGTGGACTTCGGATATTGACGCCGCCTTGAGCATCGGCGACCAAATCGAAACCGGCACGTTTTACATGAACCGCTGCGATTACCTCGATCCGATGTTGGCCTGGGCAGGCGTCAAAGATTCCGGGCGAGGTTGCACCTTGTCGCGCCTGGGCTTTGAAGCCTTCACGCGACCGAAGTCATTTCACTTGAGGTTGAGTTTATGAAGACTCGCTTGAAGGTTGGATTGCTTGAATGCGATCACGTTGGCGAACCGCTTCGCCACATTGCCGGAGATTATCGGCAGATGTTCGATGATCTTTTCCATCGTCACGCGCCGCAACTTGAACTGATGAGTTTCGACGTGCGCAACGGCGAGTTCCCTGCTTCAGTTGACGCTTGCGAAGCCTTTGTCTGCACAGGTTCGCGCTTTTCGGCGTATGACGCGGACAACTGGATTCAGGAGTTGAAAGGCTTTCTGCGGCAATTGCGTGACGCGGACAAACCCTTTGTCGGAATTTGTTTCGGCCATCAAGTGCTGGCTGAAGCACTGGGCGGAAAAGTCGAAAAGGCCGAGCAAGGTTGGGGCATCGGCGTTCATTCGCTGAATGTCGTCAAAGCTGAAAGCTGGATGCAGCCGGAACAATCGAATTGCGGTATTCAATACTCTCACCGCGATCAAGTCGTCAGGCTGCCGGAAAGCAGTGTGCTTCTTGGCGAAAGCGATCACTGTCCGGTGGCGATGTTTCGAGTCGGCGAAAAGATGTTGGGCATTCAGGGGCATCCCGAATTTCCGGCAACTTATGTCGAAGCCCTGGTTCGCGGACGGACTGAGTTGATCGGCGCTGAAAAAGTGAGTGCAGCAAAGTTTGATGCTCCGACCAACGAAGCCGTCATTACAAACTGGATAGGTAAGTTTCTTCGTTCGTGATGCGCTCTCTACCGGTCGCGGCACTGACTCATGAAAAGGCAAAAGGGCGAAACTTTCATTCCGCCCTTTTGCCTTTTGGATTTTTGCCCTTTGATTTCCCTGTTAGATCGTGATGCGGGTTCCGTCGAACTTGGTCAGCGACAACCCGTCGAAGCGTTCGTTATAACAATGCTTCTGGTCTTGCAGGATGCTGATAGCGATGGCCTCACCCAGCTTAAGTGATTCCGTAGCATCTGAGCGCCAATGCACTCCGGCAATGTTACGGGCCAACGCGATGTTTGAAGCCAATTTATTCAACTCGTTTCCAACGGTCAAATTGTCAGTGCCGCGATATGGCACAACCGACAAACCATCCGGCGCCACGACAACCGGATTTGGAATTACCCAGGATTCGTTGAACCACCATTTCAGCACTGTCACACAAGCTCCGGCAACAGTCGCGTGCCCTGCCCCATAAGCCGGATGTGACGGAGAGCCTTCGGGGAATGCGATTGGCAGCAGATACGAACCGAACTTGCGATTGACCTCTTGCACCGCTGCCGAATTCAAAATTTCGTTATTGATTGGATAAGAAGCTGCCCGGGTCAGATGGTTGTGGATACGTCCGGCAAAGACTTCAGGCCGCAACCTACGATGCACATACCATTTCTGAAACCAGACGGCGCGCAAAGCATTGACGGCCACCGAAGTAACCAAAGCCTGAATGTGCGGATTACCAAAAGTCCCGAACCCGCATTGATTGCGGTATTTGTTGTAGGGATTATTCGCGTCGGTCGGCGCTCCAAGATTCAACAACACAGCCATTGCGTTGAAATAAGCCTGGTAAAGGAAATCAATATGAACCCATTCGCCAATATCACGACCGTTGCGAATGTAACGCGGAGTCTGATCGTAATGATTGGGCAGGTTCAAATTGCCACGAGCATTTTGCGCATATAACCAGTCGCCGGAATTTGTCAGATAATCATCACCAGGAATTGTCGTCCGCATTTTTTGGCTGACCGACTGAGTCCCATAATTAAAGTCTTTCCAGAGAAACTGAGAAACATAAGGCCCGGTCAAATCGCCCGGCGTCAGACCTCTAAAAAGTGTGCCAGTGGTAACTGGGCCTGAAACAACCTGCTGACGAACCGGAACCCGCGGTTGATCGGGTTGGCTTATTTCAGTGTTGTCGGATTCCGATTCGAAGGCAGCTTGCCGAGCAGCCAAAGATGATTGCCCACGCAGTGCCAGGCTTGGACGATAACGTGGGCCACGAAAATCACTGAATTTGTTAAGGTCGGCAACGGCCGCGGCAGTCAACGGATGGGAATCGTAATCGGCAAAGTTGATGTCGCGCGTCAAAGCCATCCAATAATTTTCGGCGATTTCAGCCGCAACTTCGGCACTGGAAAATGTGGGCGCCGGTGGTAGATACATATGCCCAGGATCGGATCCCTGCATTTCAAAGGTCAAACCGGCTTGGGGATTTTTGAATTGAACCTGGTTGTCGCCCATCGGAATCCGCTCGAAATCGTCGGGATTGCCAGAACTGATGGCTTGCAGCAAAGCGTTATAAGCCACCTGGTCAACTTCGCCGAGCGAATTGTGCGGCAGGCCTTTGGAGTAATTGGCTATGCGATTCAGGTAACGGTCTTCGTCGCCGTTGTGTGGGTGATCCGGAAGCGGGCTAATCTTTTGGAAAACCGCCGCCTGGACACGAATGTCATACGCCTGCTGAGCTCGCCCTGAATCTCCCAAGCCGCTGGCCTCCAGTGTTTCTACTTCTGAATTGGGAACGGCGCCAAGCGCCGGCACGCCAGTAACAGCAATTGTCGCAGCAGCCGCGCCACCGACAGTGCCCAAAAATTTGCGACGGCTTTGCGAAGCCGGATATGACTTGGACAGTTTTCCTGCCTGCTCCTCTGAAATTTCGTTTGTGTTGTCAGGGTGTATTTTAGTCGGAACGACTTTTTTATTTTTCACGATGCTCCTCTTTCAAATCTGTGATCGTGGTTGCCTCGCCGCAATCCGGCAAAGTAAGGACTTTGGCAAAGACGATTCGAACGGTGAAATTGTGCGTAGGGCTAAAAGAACCGTGACCAAGTTCAAACTTAACGTGAAAACTTCGGGAGCGGAGACGATCGGTTCGTGGCTAATGTCCATATTAGCGCAGCCGGAATTTAGTAGCGTCTTGCCCGCCTGTCAACAAATTCTTTCAGACAGCCTTACCGCAGATGCAAACTGGACAGTTTTCACAACATCGCCTATTTTTGTGCTCTGAATCAAACGAGAAGCTAAAAGCATGCAAAGAAAAAGGAAGTAGCGCGCTTTTATCACAGCACGCTAGACGCCTGAATACCCTGGGGGAAATCATGGATCGAAGAGAGTTCATCAAAGCAAGCACTTCATCAGCAATTATTTTGACCGCCTCCGGTTTGGCAACCGCAGGCATGACTGCTAGTTCGTATGCTCGCATCCTGGGCGCGAATGATCGCATCCGGCTCGGCGGCATCGGCCCCGGAGATCGCGGCAGCGGACGAGTGCAGACTGCACAGAGGCTGGGAGCCGACATCGTCGCCTTATCCGATGTAAACAAAGGCATGTTGGAGCAAGCAAAAAAGAAACTGACTACGCCCGTAGAAAAGACCTACGTTGATTACAACGAACTGCTGGCGCGCAAAGACATTGACGGAGTCATCATCGCCGTGCCCGATCATTTGCATCACGATGTGTTGCTGGCCGCCGTCAAAGCCGGCAAAGACGCTTACATCGAAAAACCTCTGTCGCGCACCATCGAAGAAGGCGAAAACATGGTCGCCACCGTCAAGGCCTCAAAGCAAATTGTCCAGGTCGGCAATCAACGGCGCAGCGGCGAGCATTTCAAGAAAGCCCGCGACATTGTGGCTTCGGGCGGCATAGGCGAAATTCGCTTCGTCAGGATTTGGGACTTCCGCTATCGCCCAGTTGATCCGTACATCAAACGCAGCAAAGACCAATCACTGTTTGCGCCTGACCTGATTGACTGGCCGCGCTTTCTGGGCAAAGCGCCCAAACGCCCTTACGACGCCAAACGAGCTTCCGGCTGGCGCTGGTACTGGGATTACGCCGGAGGTTTGATGACCGACATTGGCCCTCACTGGCTGGACGTAGCAATGTGGATTACAGGGTGCGACGGACCGAAAACCGTCAGTTGCAATGGCGGCAAATATCAAAACATGGATTGGGAAACCCCGGACAACGTCCACGCGATTCTGGATTGCGGAACCTTCGCCATAGTTTTTATGGTGCAGTTTATGAACGGCCAAGAGAACGATGGAGCCGCTTTTTACGGTTTGGAAGGCAGCATCATTCAGGAAAACAATCGCGGCCCAAGCGGGATGATGGTTCGTTACGACGCCAAACGAAAAGAAATCGAAAGCTGGAAAGTGACAGACGAAAGCACGGCTCACATGCAGAACTTCCTGGATTGCATGAAGAGCCGCAAACAGCCGAACTCGCCGGTTGAATTAGGCAATCGAGTTTTGGTTGGCGCTCATCTGGCCAACGAATCGTTCCGGTCAGGCAAGCGCGTCAACTGGGACACCGTGAAATGGCGACACGCCTGAGTCATTTAGCTTCCAACGCAAAGGCGCAAAGGCGCAAAGACACAAAGGCGCAAAGGAATTCAAAACTCCTTTGCGCCTTTGTGTCTTTGCGTTGAAAGCTTTCTCAAACTGGTTGAAAGAACTCAAGCAATGCCTGATTCACGTCGTCGGCTTTTTCGATGAAGAAAAGATGGCCGGCTTCAGGAAATTCAATCAGCCGAGCGTTCGGAATGCGCTCGGCTATTATTTTGGAATTGCCGGGAACGACCAGCACGTCATCCGTTCCGGTCATGACCAAAGTCGGCGCATCAAGCTCCGGCAAACGATCAAACGCATTGAATTCCCAAATCGCTTTGAGCTGCCCGGCATAACCGTGCGCTCGCTGGCGGTTATCAACAAACAGCGGAATCAGCGATTCAATCAGTTCAGGTCCGTGCTCCTGAGTGTGCAACGAGTAATTGATCGGAATGCATTCGCGCACCACTTGTTCGCGCGGTTTGCCCGGCAGGTTTTTGAAAATCTCAGTCACCCAAGCCGGCGAAGGTAGGCAATGCTTGATTCCCGGATGCGTGCAGCCCAGCGCAAGTTTCCGAACTTTGTGCGGATGGCGAAGCACGAACTCCTGGGCAATCATTCCGCCCATCGAGATGCCAAAAACATACGCCGACGCTATGCCCAAATCATCCAGCAACAAAGCCGCATCGTCTGCAATGTCACCCAGCGTAAAGGCTTCTTG
>JAGNMH010000281.1 GCA_017991275.1 Acidobacteriota bacterium | reverse complement strand
GCGTGAACGTTTGCGTCCAGTTTCAGAATGCGCCAGGCCAGCAAGTCGCTGTGGCGAAAATCGCAAAACAACCAGCCATCAAGTCCGGCTTGCTGCAAAGCGGTTTGAATTTCTGCGACGCGAGTTGAGTGAAGAGTTGAGTTAGTTTCCATAGTTTGATCTATGGAGTGCTGCGGCTCTGGCGCAGCTTTGGTAGTCCTTTGGAAGAATGACGACTACCAAAGCTACGCCGAAGGCGTCGCACTCCAAATTTTTACGAAAAAGCCGGAATGAATTTCAAACAGACCGGCGCGGGAATTTCCAGCAAATCGCCCAGCGGAGCCAGCTTGCCGGTTTGTTCGTCAATTTTGAAAGTAGCGACAGAGTTGCTGTTTTGATTGGCGACCAGCAGAAATTGCCCGGTCGGATCAATGCCGAAATTGCGTGGCCAGTTGCCGCGCGTGGATTCGTGGCCGACCAGCGTCAGCTTACCGGCCTGGTCAATCGCAAAGATGACTATGCTGTTGTGGCCTCGGTTCGACCCGTACAGGAACTTGCCCGATGGGTGAACGTGAACGTCGGCGCAGTAACTGGTGTCTTTGAAACCTTCCGGCAAAGTCGAAATGGTTTGCAGTTCGGTCAATGCGCCTTTGTCTTTGTCATAGCTGAACGCGGTCATCGTCGAACTCAGTTCGCAGATGACGTAGGCGTAATCGTAAGTCGGATGAAACGCGAAATGGCGCGGCCCTGATGCGGGTTTCGTCGCGGCAAAACCACTGGGTTTCAGTTTGGCTTTTGCCGCGTCAACTTTGTAAATCATCACCTTGTCTATGCCCAGGTCGGGAGCAAAAGCATATTTGCCTTTTTCATCCAGCATCACCGAATGAGCGTGCGGTTCGGTCTGGCGTTTCGGGTCAGCGCCTTTGCCGGTGTGTTGGGCTACGTCCGAAGCCGCGCCCAAGCTGCCGTCGCTTTTCACCGGGTAAATGACGATGTTGCCTCCGCCGTAATTGGCGGCCAGCACGGCTTTGCCGGAAGGATGAACGGAAAGGTGAGCAGGCACTCCGGGCGAGGTCACTTTGTTAAGCTCCTTCAACTCGCCGGTTTTCTGGTCAATCTTGAAAGAAGTAACGCCACCGCCTTTTTTGCCCAGAAACTCGCCGATTTCATTGGCGGCGTATAGGAATTTTCTTTTGGCATCAATCGCCAGAAACGCCGGGTTGGAAATGCCTTTGGCAATGCTGGCTAGCTTCAATTCGCCAGTCGCGGCATTCATTCGATAAACGTAAATGCCTTCGCTTTTGGTGTTGGCGGTGTAAGTGCCGACATAAAGCAGCCAGTCTTTTGGCTTGTCTTTATCGAGCAGGTTTGGAAAAGCAGCAAAGGCTCCGGCGGTTTGTACGAATTCGCGGCGGTTGAGTTTGTTCATTGGTTTGTACCTGCAGTTTTTATAAAGCCAATCAGTTCAAGCAATTGTTGTCGCGAATACTTCGTTGGGTAATCGCCGGGCATTGCCGAAGTTTTCAGCTTTTCTGCTTTGGCAATCTCGGTTTTCAAGAAAGTCCGCGAAATTGGAGGCAGCGAAGAAGTGTCGTAAAGCCGCAAGCTGGTCGCATCTTCGTCGCGTTTGACTCCGGTGAAGCGGTTGCCGTCTTTCAATGTCAAAACCAGCGTCGCAAATTTTTCGTCAACGCTGGCGTTCGGGTCGGAGATACTTTGCAGAATGTCTTTGGCAGGTTTGGAGGCAAGCTCTGCCAGATCAGGAGCGAGCTTGCCGCCGCGTCCGTTGATGCTGTGGCAAGTGCTGCAACTGGTTGCCGACGAAGAATTGAAGAATAGATTGCGTCCGGCTGTGGCGTCGCCCATCAACTCGCGATCTTCTGCGGTGACGGATGTTAGTTTTGGCGGAGCCACGATTTCGGTTGTTGATTCAGCTTTTCTGGTTGAAGTCGGAAGATGTTCCTGAATAGCCGGTTGGTTTGATTCAGTCGCGTTTGATGAGGCCAGCGACTGGACGTAAATAATCAAATTGCCGAGTTGTTCCTGGCTCAAATTGCTTTTGAAACCGGGCATAGTAGTTTCGGGGATGCCGTCTCCGATAACCATCGTCAGGTATTTGACGCTGAATTTTCGCCCGGCGATTTTTGGCCCTCCGCCGCCGACTCCGCCCAGCCCGTGGCAATAACCCATGCTGCACGAACCCGTGAAGACGCGGCGACCTGCTTCGATGTTGGCGGACAGGTCTTGTTGCTGCTGTGCTGAAGCAGTAGGCAGTAGACAGTAGACAGTAGACAGTAGCGCGACTGCGAGAAGTCGTAGTTTCCTGGTTGAATTACTTTGCACGGCTCGCTGCTCCTTTGGTTTCGGGCAGGGCAAAAACGACCAGCGTCGAAGAGCCTTCGGGCATTTGCTTGTCCGGCCACATTTGAGCGCTCAATCCTCCAACCAGCGACCCCATTCCGACAGGGATGGCCACGAATTGGCGACCGTTGACCGAATAAGAAATCGGCGAACCGGTAACGCTGCCTCCGACTTTGAACGACCAAAGCTTTTTGCCCGTTTTGGCGTCCAGAGCAAAGGCGTTGCCATAAACGTCTCCCGAAAACAGCAGGCCGCCGCCGGTTGTCAGCAGCGAAGCCACGTTCAACCCATCGGTCATATAGCGCCATTTGCGTTCGCCGGTCATTGGATCGAAAGCGTTGATATGACCGTATGCCGGTTTGTCTTTCGGCGGTTTGAATTCCATTCCGCCGCCGAACAATGGCTTGCCTTCAACGATGTCCATTTTTTGAGGACTTATGGAATTGCACATTTCCCAGCCGACGTTGTACCACCACATGGTTCGTGGACTGTAAGACGAATGATCCCAGTTGCGTCCTCCGCCTGCGCTTGGGCAGACGAAAGTTTCTTTGCCGGGCATTACCGGCTGCATGTCTACTGGGCGTCCGTTTTTGTCCACGCCTTTCAGCCAGGTCACATTGTCAACGTGCGGATAAGCGCTGATGTATTTTCCTGTTGCCCGATCCAATACCCAGGTGTAACCGCCTTTGTTCGGATGAACCAGCAGCTTTTGAGTTTTTCCGTCTTTCTGGTAATCCACCAGCACGCACTCATACGCAGAGTCGAAGTCATACATATCGTGGGGGACTTCCTGGTAATGCCACTTCAGTTTGCCAGTGTCCGGGTCGAGCGCGATGATCGAATTGGAGTAAAGGTTATCGCCCGGACGGAATTCGTCGTAAAAGTCGGACGAAGGATTGCCTACGCCCCAATAAACCAGATTCAGTTCGGCGTCATACGAACCGGTCAACCACGTCGGAGCGCCGCCGTATTTCAGCATTCGCGGATCCCAGGTTTCGGAACCCGGTTCGCCTGCAGCGGGGATGGTGTAAAACCGCCAGAGCAATTTGCCGCTGCTGGCATCGAACGCCGACAAATAACCTCGATGCGCGTGTTCGCCGCCGGTTCCGCCTACGATAACTTTGTCTTTGACGACCAAGGGGGGCGAAGTGACGTTACATCCACAGAGTTCGGTATTTTCAATCTCCACGTCCCACAATTCACGGCCGGTTTTCATATCCAGCGCAATGAAGTGATTGTCCACCGTGCCGAAGTAAACTTTGCCGTAGCCAATCGCCAATCCACGCGCGCCAACCTGATAGGGAATGTTTTTCGTTGTCAGTTTGTAAATGTACTTCCACAGCAATTCGCCTGTGGCGGCATTCATGGCGAAGACTCGATTCATCGGTCCCATCAAATACATCACGCCGTCCATGACTATCGGAGTTGCATTCAATCCGCCGCGAACTTCTCCGGTTGGAAACAGCCAGGCCGGAGCCAGATTGTTGACGTTGGCCGGAGTGATTTGATTCAGCGAACTGAAACGATGAGCCGCATAGTTACCGCCGTAGCTAAGCCAGTTTTGCGGTTCTTTGTCAGAATTGATTAGCCGTTGCCAGCTTGGCTCCTGTGCGAAGCCTGGAATTACAGTGGCCAAAATCAAAATCAAAGTACAAAAAGGCCAAAGCCGGACTGCCCGAAGCCAGTCTAAAAGCTGTGTTTTCATCTTGGTTAGTCCTTTCGCTGTGCGATTGAGATTGTGATTGAAAATCACTGCGGATTGCGTGACGCGCGGTACTTTACATGCGGCTGACAGCTTTGACAATCAGCCGTGACCTTTTAATGACCAAACGCATTTTCTGTAATCAATCGTGTACACGGGCGGAAAAACTTACACCCACGATTGGCGACACACCTTCGACTTTTTGACACCAGGATAATGATTAGGATTTAGGGAAGGCATATATCTTCAACTATTTCTTCGTTTAGCTGGAAATTGCGACTGGCAGACGGCGCTGGCACAGTCGTTGCACTTGTTCCAAGCGTCGAATGCGACAAACGGTGCCCCCCGGTACTGTTTACCTCACTGAAATAAGGATCGGGGATTAAGTTATGAAAGAGTTTGTTATTGAGTTTATAAAAGACGAAGCAGGGCAGAGCGTGGTTGAGTATTCCCTGCTGCTGACGCTGATAGGCGCTTCGTCGGTTTTTATGATGACGATGATGGGATTGAGCATTAGTCGAATGATGGGAATGTCAGATGTGACAGTCCAGAATTACACCTCTTGGGCGTTTGAAAAGTTTCGAACCAAGTAACAGCGCGTTTTTGCCGGGATGAATTTTTAAGACAAGTTCGTACGCGCTTCAAGATTGAATTGAAATGAGTTCTTTGAGTTTGACCGTGCAATAGGTTTTGAAACCTGACAGCTTTGCGCGATCAGAATTGGCGAACACTTAGCGGTGTTCCCAAATTGCTCTCGGTTTACGCATTGAGGACATATCTATTACGTTTCGTATGACCGCAACCTTCTGACCTGTCCTTCCATGACGTTTCCGCTACTGGCCTACCTAATACATTCTCAATGCGTAGCCGAGAGATTAAACCTGCAACTTCAGCCTTTATCTAAACAATCAACCACACGACTCAACTTAACTTATTTCAACTTGTGTGTTGAAGCCGCAAGCCGCTTGCCGTAAGATCAACCCACGTTCCCCTTCGCATTAAACCACTGGCAGAAGGTCGTTTCAGCAATGTCGTCACTTTCATCATCTAACAGCAAGGCCATAAAAACCGATGCGCATCGTCAAGCGTTGCCGCATATTCTGCCGCTCGGCGAATACTCCATCAAAGCCATTACCGGCTTGCTGGTGATTTTTGACGGAATGCTAGCCGGCGTTTTGTTCATGTTGGCTTTCTGGTTGAGGCATCCCGAGAAATCTTTTTTATTGTGGGCTGAATGGCATATTGGTTCGTTGGAGTTGCGGCTGCCTAACGGTTTTCAGCCACATTATGCGCCTTATCTGAGCGTGCTTTATTTCGTGCCTGTGATTCAGGTAATCACTTTTTGGTATCGCGGACTTTACCGTGTACGCGGAGAATTTTCTTTCTCTGAAGACTTCATCAATATTTTCAAAGCCATTTCGATTGGCGCATTGTTGGTTACGATGCTGGCTTTCTTTTATCGCGGCGGGTTCGCTTATTCAGCTTTCTCCTATTCTCGAATCATCTTTATCCTTTTCTACCTGCTGAGCCTGACCATTTTCCTTGGTTTTCGGACAGCTTTGCGCAGTCTGCAAACTTTTTATCGCCGCCGCCATATCAACGTCATACCTATATTAATCGTAGGCTCAAATGGTGTGGCTGAAATGTGCGTCAATGAAATTGCCCACGATCCAAAACTTGGCCGCCGCGTTGTTGGCTTTGTTACTTCAGACGGGCAGCCGCCGAAAAGCGAAGCTTTGCGACACTGGCCCACGCTTGGCAGATACGATGAGATGCATCGGTTTATCAGGCTTTATGGCATTGGCGAAGTTCTGATTACCGATCCTGAAGTGCCGACTCAAATGCTGTTCGACACTGTGGTTAAGTGCGGGAGAGGTACGCGCGTGGCTTTTCGTGTTGTGCCGAATTTGCTGAATTGCATTCCGCGAAAGACCTATGTTGAACAGTTAGGTTCAGTGCCAATGGTTCGATTATTTGAAGAACCGCTTTCTGGAGCAGCCCGGCTATTCAAACGTTCAATTGATATTTTGGTCAGCACCATTGTTTTGCTGGTGACTGCTCCGCTGTGGTTGGTCATCGCCCTTGCAATAAAGCTGGAATCCAGCGGTCCTGTGTTTTACCGGCAGGAACGTGTTGGGATGGATGGATGTATTTTCCTGCTCTTCAAATTCCGCTCAATGCTGAACAATGTCGAAGTGGATGAAGCCCATAAAGAGTACATGCAGCGAGTTATAAAAAAAGAGGGTAATATCAATTTGGGGACAGTGGACGAGCCAAGTTACAAATTCATAAACGATTCTCGGCTGACGCGAATCGGCAAATGGTTGCGGCTTACAAGCCTGGATGAACTACCCCAACTCTTCAATGTGTTTAATGGTGAAATGAGCCTGGTTGGCCCGCGTCCGCCAATTTCTTACGAAGTTGAATGTTATGAAGCTTGGCATCGCAAACGTTTGGACGTAAAACCAGGGCTCACCGGATTATGGCAGGTCAGTGGTCGTTACAGACTTTCGTTCGAACAGATGGTTCAACTGGATATTTATTACATTGAAAACTGGTCGCTTTGGCTAGACATGAAGATCATCCTAAAAACCATTCCGGCACTCTTCATGCGCGAACAGTCTTAAGAGCCTCAGCATTGCACAATCAAAACAACTTCTCGATAAATACGAGAAAATGGATGAAAATCCAGGATTTCGAACATTCATTATCTGCGGCAACATTCTGAAAAAAGGCTAAGTTATTGAAAGTGTGAAGGTAAGAGCCTGCTCTTTTGCTAGAAAATGCACGGCATTCAAGTTGCTCTTAGAAATACCTATATCAATATCATACGTTAATTTTCTCATTTTCCTTTTGGTCTTTAGAGTTTTCATCCCAGCAAAGCCCTCGGTGCGGCGAAGTTCGTAAGAACTCCGCCGCCATTTTTTTTAGTAGCGAAAAAATTGTTAATCAAATGAGGAATTGGCCTTTTTGGGTCTGATGGAAGAAAACGGCTGGAGTTTCTGCTTAGCCTGACTTTCCCAAATGTATGCGATTCATTTGTATGAAGTTTTGGCTAACAATGTGCTGT
>JAGNMH010000279.1 GCA_017991275.1 Acidobacteriota bacterium | reverse complement strand
GCTGTTCGACATTCAGCCCGATTACGATTTGAATCTGATGCAGCCAAACCAATCACTGGCTCAACTGACGGCCACAGCGTTGTCCGAACTTGATGTCGTATTGGAACGGGAGAAGCCGGATTGGGTATTGACTCAGGGTGACACGACGACGGCGATGGTTGGCGCGCTGGCAGGGTTTTACCGTCGCGTCAAGGTCGGCCACGTCGAAGCGGGTTTGCGAACCTGGGACAAATTTCAGCCTTTTCCAGAAGAAATCAATCGCAAAATCGCCGACGCAGTTTGCGACCTGCATTTCGCCCCGACCACGCAATCGCGCGAAAATTTGCTGCGAGAATCAGTCAACCCAGCCAGCATAATCGTCACAGGTAACACGGTGATTGATGCTTTGCTGGAAGTTGCGTCCATAGATTACGACTGGAATTCCGGCGAACTGGCAGCCGTGTCACCAGATATTCTGGCAGGCAAGCGAATAATTCTGGTGACTGCTCATCGCCGGGAAAACTTTGGCCAGCCGCTTTACGAAATCTGTCAGGCTCTGAAAGAAATCGCGGATCGTTTTCCAGAAGTTCAAATTGTTTATCCCGTCCATCTGAATCCGAATGTTCAGCAAGTCGTACGGTCAGAGCTTGGCAACATTGCCAACGTCACTTTGCTTGAGCCGCTGGATTATCTGCCGCTGGTTCAATTGATGAAGGCTTCGTTTTTGGTACTGACTGATTCCGGTGGATTGCAGGAAGAAGCGCCGGGCTTAGGCAAACCGGTTCTGGTTTTGCGCGAAGTCACCGAACGCCCGGAAGGCGTTAAAGCCGGAACTGTCAAATTGGTCGGCACAAATAAAGACCGCATCGTCGCCGCGACGATGCGTCTGCTGACTGATGCCGCCGAATATGACCGGATGGCTCGCGCGGTGAATCCTTACGGCGATGGGAAAGCCAGTCAGCGGATAGTCGAAAGCTTGCTGAAATTTCAAAGTTAAAGCCGCTTGCAAGTTCAAAAGCTGAAACGTAGACTCTGCGCCGTCATTGCCGGGGTGGTGGAATCGGTAGACACAGAGGACTTAAGCTGTTTGAAACAATTTGAGCACGTCGGTTGGAAACTCCGACGCGAATGGAGTCAAAGTCGGTGAAACCTTAACAGATAATGCTGATGGCAACGCCGAGCTAAGGCCTGCGGGAACTCTGTTATGAAGCAATCAAGATATTCAGATTTACAGTTGATTGAGGCTGTGCAGAGTTCAACATCTATTCGGCAAGTTCTGGAAAAGCTGGGGCTAGTTGAAGCAGGTGGAAATTATTCAATTGTTAAACGCCGAATTCAGAGATTGAAAATCTCGACGGTACACTTCAAAGGGCAGGGTTGGAAAAAAGGGGATAAATCCCCTTTAGTTCCTGCCAAAAGTCTTTTAGACATTTTGCGAAAAGGTTCAAACGTTCAGAGCTACAAACTCAAGAAACGGCTCTTCGCGGAAGGGTTGAAAGACAAGAAGTGTGAATCTTGCACTTTAACCAAATGGTTAGAGAAACAAATACCGCTTGAGCTGGATCACATCAATGGTGATGCGAGTGACAATCGAATAGAAAACCTCAGAATTCTTTGTCCAAACTGTCATGCGTTGACGGAGACTTATCGAGGTAAAAAGCTGGCAAAGCGTAGAGACGAGACGGCTCCCTCCTAAGCAGCAACATCTTGATGTTGTCGTATGGAGAAGGCATCGCCCAGACTACAAACTGATTTGAGTCAGGTGGTGAAAACCATAGTAGTAAGAAAATCCTCTGACCCTAAAGGTCGTGCGGGTTCGAGTCCCGCCCTCGGCATTGAAATTTAGCAAGCTTGTTGTTTGTAACTGCTTGTTTGTCATAAGAACTTCAGGGCGATTATCAAATGATCATCCTGGAGTTCTTTTTTTTTTTTCAGCTAAACCATCAACATCACTAAGAGTTTCCAGAACAGAAAAACCTCGTAGCCTTTGCTTTTTCAAGCGCAGTCTACGAGGCTCAAATCTTTACAACCTGTTGATTTTTAAGAGATTGGTGGCCCCTGTAGGATTCGAACCTACAACCAACGGATTATGCTTGCCGCTACGGCTTTCGCCGCGCTTCGATCTATACAATCGAAGTTTGTGGTCTGGACTATCTCTTCACTTTACGTGTCTGCCGTTTAGTCTCTACACCTTCCTTATCTTAGTGATAAGGCTTGGTTCGGGATTACCATATCGCTTTCACAACTTAGGCTTCCCCGACTTTGACAGATTCTACAAGCAAACCTGAAAACAAGATTGATCTAGTAATGTGATTCGCCTGCAACCCATCTTTGAGGATCGTATGGAAATAAACTGTATTACCTGCGGCAGTCGCCTTGCTGGAAAGCAATCGAAGTATTGCTCCAGCAAATGCAAAAACACAGCAACAAATAACAGAAACCAAAACTACTTGTCCCAACAAGAGCGTGGTAGAAAGAGAAGATAGCAACTTATCCAGATGAAAGGTGGCCATTATGAAAAGTGTGGCTATAGCCGCAATCAAGCGGCGTTGGCATTTCACCACACCGAGCCTAAAACCAAATCCTTTCAAATTGACATTAGACGCTGTTCAAACACCAATTGGGAATTGCTGGTTGCAGAATCCCAAAAGTGCTTACTTCTTTGTCTAAACTGTCACGCCGAGACACATTATTCTGATTTTTCCACTTAGATCGTTCAAAGCCTTGAGTCCGCTGCTCTAACCATTGAGCTAAGGGGCCATATTCACCGAAGCTCAAACGTGCGGCATCTTAGTTGACCCCCCAAAGAGCGTCAAGATGACTAACCAAGAAGGTTGTATCAATTTTCCGACTTGTCAGCCAGCAGAGACGGTTTGCCGCGATGTTGCGTGCATCGCTGACCCGGTTGCACCAAATGTCTGCAAGGCGTTCCTTTCTTTGTCCGAGCGCCGCAAAACACTCGCTGTTGGTTTTGAATTTGCCGCTGCCCGGGTTTGTTGACGATTGAATCCTGAGCGGAAATTGCGGCGGGTTCTGCGCTAAATTTCTGAGCCTGTTTGTCCTGTCTTTTGTAACTGAAGGCAAAAACGGCCAGCGATCCAATTAGTAGAAAGATTGCCAGGGGAGTCACATAGCTGTGTTGCCGCAATCGTCGCGTGCATTCCTCGCAGAAATGGCGCGGACGGAATTTGAAACGCGGAGCTTTGAGCCGATTGCCGCATTCAGAGCAGAAATTGCCTTGATAAAACAAGTTGAGCATTGCCGGAATTGTGGATGGTTGATCCTGTTTTTTGAACCGATGGGGTGGCCGGGGGCAGTATAGCCCAACGAAGTTGCCACTTGCACCTGGCGAGACTTATCATCGCGGCGAAGTCGCTCGACACTCAAAAAACCATAGCTAAATGTTTAGGATTCACAAGGAGGAGAAAATGATGATCCGCAAGCTTCTCGTTGTTTGCGCCTGCCTGTTTCTTGCCACTACTGTTTCGGCTCAAACCAGGCCGAAGGCCGATCAAATTCGAGTTTTACTACAAACCGAACTCGGCGACATTGAAATCGTTGTGGACGCCAAACACGCCCCTGTCACCACCGAAAATTTTTTGAGGTACGTTGATGCCGGTCATTATGACGGCGGCAGGTTTCATCGCACGGTCAAGCTCAACCCTGACAACCAACCGAACAACACGATCAAAATTGAAGTTATTCAGGCCGGTGTGAATCCCGACAAAGCCAAAGAAGGTTTCGGCCCGATCAAGCTGGAGCGCACCAGTGCCACCGGTCTGAAACACAAAGATGGGGTGATTTCGATGGCCCGTTCAACCGCCGACACTGCCACGTCAGACTTTTTCATTTGCATAGGCGACCAGCCGGAATTGGACTTCGGCGGCAAGCGAAACGCAGATGGGCAAGGCTTCGCGGCTTTTGGCAAAGTCGTCAAAGGCATTGAGGTCGTCAAAAAGATTCAACTGGCTCCGTTCGACGCCCAACGATTAACGCCGCCGATCAAAATCATCAAAGCCAAACGGCTCAACTGACTTCGCGGGAGAAAATGATGGACGTTCAACTCTTTTCGATTCGGCAAATCCGCGATCAAATTACCGCAGCTTATTCGCCGGTCAATCTTGCAACGGTGGATGATTTCGCCATTCGGCTGGTCAAGTTTCAGGGAGAGTTCGACCGCTGGCATGCACACGACAACGAAGATGAAAGCTTCATCGTGTTGGAAGGGGAAGTTTTATTCCAAACTGAGCAAGGCCATTTTCTGCTCAGCGCCGGGCAGGGCATAGTCATCCCGAAAGGTTTGCGGCATTGCCCGAAAGCCGCAAGCGAAGGCCCGATGCCGCTGGCTTTGATTATCGAACGCGCGGAAACCAAACGGCTTGGCGATTGAAATTTGGAGTGCGGCGGCTTGACGCCGCTTTTGCTCTCGCGATGGAACCTTTTCAAATCAAGCGGAAGGCCGCATCGCACAGGTTCGAGGTAAAGCGACAGTCTCGCGTTGCGAACGAAAAGCGGCGTCAAGCCGCCGCACTCCAAAATATTCGCTTGTATTTGTCGGTTGGTGTTACGACTTCAAGTATTTGTTGAAAAACTCCAGCGTCCGAGTCCACGCCAGTTTCGCCGAAGCTTCGTCGAAACGGGGCGTTGTGTCGTTGTGGAAGCCGTGCTGTTTGCCGTCGTACATATGCACTGTGTAAACCTTGTTATTGGCTTTGAGCGCCGCTTCGTACGCCGCGATGCCTGCGTTGACGCCCTGGTCGTTGCCTGCGTAATGCAGCAACAACGGCGCAGAGATTTTCGGGACATCGTCAGCGCCTGCCTGGCGACCGTAAAAAGGCGCTCCGGCATTCAAATCCTTGCCCAGCCGCACAGCCAGTTGATTGACCATACCGCCGCCAAAACAGAATCCAACTGCGCCGAGCTTGCCGTTGCCATCTTTGTGAGCTTTGAGCCACTTGGCCGCCGCGACGAAATCTTCGGTCATCTTTTTGCCGTCAACAGTGCGGAATAGCTGCGCTCCTTTTTCGTCTGTGCCGGGAAAGCCGCCAACCGAAGTCAGTCCGTCCGGCGCATATGCGATGAAATTGGCCAGCGCCAAACGGCGCGCTACGTCTTCGATATATGGGTTCAGCCCACGGTTTTCGTGAATGACCAACACGACGGGCAGCTTTTTGCCTTTGGCCGGACGAGCAAAGTAGCCCTTGATCGTGCCGTTGCCAGCGGGCGATTGCACGACTTCGTAACCGACTTTGATGCGTTTGTCGCCTGGCGGAACTTGTTGCGCCCAGGCGTAATTGGGCTTCAGGCTCTCGAAAAGAGCCATCGCAGTCAGGCCGCCAGTGGCGAATTTGCCTGCGCGATCCAGGAAGCTCCGGCGGCTGATGTCGCCGTGCTGATATTCGTGAAACAGGTCTAGCAATTCTTGCGGATAATCGGATGCTTGCTTACGTTCCATACAGTCTCCTTGGGATAGGGGTTAATGAAGGCGCGAGATTGCTCTCATTCCTCGTTGGTTAATTGTTTTGGTGGTTGATGCAATACGAGTTGTAAGACGGACTTAGGCGCAAATCGGCTTCGACTTTTCTGGCGTAAAGCTGCTGTCCTCAAATCAGTTCGGCAATGTTAGACTGCGCGCGCTTTTCCTTTCAGCATTACCCAACAATTTGGAGGCTCGACGATGGCGATTGCCGCTGGCACGCGTTTCAATCATTACGAAATCCTCGCTTCGCTGGGAGCGGGCGGGATGGGCGAAGTTTATCGCGCCAAAGACACACGGCTTGACCGTGAAGTGGCCATCAAAGTTCTGCCCGCAGCTTTTGCGCTGGACGAAGACCGCTTGCGCCGCTTCGAGCAGGAAGCCAAAGCGACTTCGGCGCTGAATCATCCAAACATTTTGACCGTGCATGATTTCGGGATGCATGAAGGCGCGCCGTTTATCGTCGCCGAATTGCTTGAAGGCGAAGAACTCCGCGCGCAGCTTGAGGAAGGCGCGATTGCTCCGAAGAAAGCGATTGATTACGCGCAGCAGATTGCATCAGGCCTCGCCGCCGCTCACGCCAAAGGCATCGTTCACCGTGACCTGAAGCCCGAAAACCTGTTTATCACCAAAGACGAGCGCGTCAAGATTCTGGACTTCGGGCTTGCCAGGGTGCGCCCGCAACGCGGCGAGCCGGTTGGTTCCGAAGTCGCCACGCAAAAACAAATCACGAATCCCGGCACGGTCATGGGAACCGTCGCCTATATGTCGCCCGAACAAGTGCGAGGCGAAACGGTGGATCATCGTTCCGACCTGTTCAGCTTCGGCTTGATCCTGTTTGAATTGCTGAGCGGTGAGCGTGCGTTTCGGCGTGAGACGATGGCGGAGACGATGACGGCGATTTTGAAGGAGGACCCGCCGGAGTTGGGCGAGACGAACGCCAAGATTTCGCCGCAGTTGGAAAAGATTGTGCGGCGTTGTTTGGAAAAGAAACCGGAGCGGCGGTTTCAGACGGCGAGCGATTTGGGCTTTGCGCTGGAATCGCTGACGACGCCGTCGGGTGCGCGTGTGGAAACAGTGACAGCATTGCCTGCGGTGACGGAGCCAGTACGCCAAGCGTCGTGGTTCGGCCATGCGCGGCTGTGGATGGGTGTGGCAGCCATCGCGGTGTTCGCGGCGTTGTTCTTCGCCGTGCCGTATTTCCGCCGCGTGCCTGCGGAGAGTCGTGCCAACTACACCTATCTGCCCTGGCCCGCCTCGGTCAGTGGGGAGAATGGCTCCCCTGTCTTTTCACCCGATGGGCGACGCATTGCCTTTACCGCCGTCACCGAAGGCACGAATCACATCTGGCTGTACTCGCTGGATGCGCCGGAGCCGGTGCGCGTGCCGGGGACTGAGGGCGCGCGGTTTCCCTTCTGGTCGCCCGATAGCCGCCACCTCGGTTTTTTCAGCGGCGGCAAGCTCAAACGAATCGAGGCTTCCGGCGGCACGCCCGAAATCCTCTGCGATGCGCCATTAGGTTTCGGCGGTACGTGGAACAGCGCAGGTGTCATTCTTTTTACTCCGTCTCAGAATAGCGTTGCTCTTCATCAGGTGTCGGACAAAGGCGGTGTGCCGACGCTGGTCACCAGTCTGGATAGCTCGCGTCGGGAGAATCAGCATGTTTTCCCT
>JAGNMH010000278.1 GCA_017991275.1 Acidobacteriota bacterium | reverse complement strand
GAAAAGGGACTCGCCCCGGTTCCTCCTGAAGGCGGGACTACGTACTTTATCTGCTTTCAATCTGGAAAGGGACTCGCCCCCGTTCCGCCTGAAGGCGGGACTACGTACTTTATCTGAAAGGACTTTCACCGTGTTCAAACAAACTTTGTTGTTACTAGCTTTGGTCTTTGCATTTCAATCGTCGTTGATGGCGCAACAGCGCGGACAGACTCCGCCGACTCAGACGCCGCCAACGCCACAAGCTCAGCCAACTCCGGCACCTACGCCCATCCGCGAAGAACCGCCGGTCATCACCAAACACGAAATCCAGGTTGGCGGGAAAACCCTGAAATATACAGTCACGACCGGGATGATGCCGATCAAAAACGTTCAGTCCGGCGAAATCGAAGCGCAGATGTTTTTCATGGCTTACACGCAGGACGGAGTCGGTGATCCTGCCAAACGCCCGTTGATGTTTTCGTTCAACGGCGGGCCGGGTTCGGCGTCTGTGTGGTTGCACATGGGCGCGCTGGGGCCGAAACGAGTGAAAATGCAGCCAGACGGTTGGCTGCCGGCTTCGCCTTACGAACTGGAAACCAACGAACAGACCTGGTTGGATCAAACCGATTTGGTTTTTATTGACCCCGTTGGAACTGGTTACAGCAGAGCGGCGCGGCCTGAACTTGCCGCGAAGTTTATAGGCCTGAATGGCGATCTGGATTCGGTGGGCGAGTTCATTCGTATGTATCTGACTCGGCATGAGCGATGGGCTTCGCCTTTGTTTCTGGTCGGAGAAAGTTACGGCACAACGCGGGCTTCAGGCTTGTCGGGCTTGTTGGTTGACCGTGGCATTGCCTTCAATGGAGTGCTGCTGATTTCGACGATCATGAATTTTCAGACGGCGCGTTTTGCCGACGGAAACGATTCGTCCTTCGTTCTATTTTTGCCCTCGTACACGGCGACGGCGTGGTATCACAAAAAGCTTCCGCCTGATTTGCAGCGAAAACCTTTGCGGCAGGTTTTGGACGAAGCAGAGAAATGGACTATCAACGAATACGCCGTCGCGCTGGCCAAAGCCGGACGAATGACCGCGACTGAGCGACAAAAAGCAGTTGAACAGTTGGCGCGATATACCGGTTTGAGCAAACAATTCATAGAAGATTGCGATCTGAAAATTGACCTGCCCAAGTTCAACAAGGAACTTCTGCGAAGCGAACGCCGCACGACCGGACGACTGGACAGCCGGTTCAAAGGAATTGATTCCAACGCCGCCGGTGAACGGCCGGATTTCGATCCAAGCATGTCTGCCATTCGCCCTCCTTACACTGCAGCGTTCAACGATTATGTTCGCCGACAGTTGGGCTACAAAACGGACGCGGTCTATCACATTCTGGGCGGAGGCTTCACCACGCCGTGGAATTGGAGTTCGGACAATGCTTTCGTTGACACCAGCGTAGCCCTGAAAAGCGCCTTCTCGAAAAATCCGTTTATGAAGCTGTTCATCGCGTTTGGCTATTACGATATGGCCACGCCTTACTTCGCGGCTGAATACACGATGGATCATCTGTATCTGGACGCCAGCCTGAAGCCCAACGTCAAGTCGGCTTATTACGAAGCCGGGCACATGATGTACATAGACGTGAAGTCGCTGGCGAAGTTGAAACAGGACGTGACCGCGTTCGTTCAGGACGCATTGAAAAAATAAAAGAATCTTCCACGAAGCCACACGAAGGTTCACGAAGAAAGGCAAAGAAAAACTTCGTGTGCCCTTCGTGTACTTCGTGGAGGAGAAAGATTTGGATGAAGGTCAGAATTGGCATAGACGTAGGCGGGACGTTCACCGACGTGGTTGTGATTGATTCTCAATCGCACGAACTGGTTGGGCAGTTGAAGTTTCCGACTTCGCACACGGCGAAAGAAGGCGTCGCGCTCGGAATCGTCACGGCATTGGAACGCGCAATGTCTGAGTTCAGCTTGAAGCCGGAAGACGTGGCGTTCATCGCTCACAGCACGACTCAGGCGACGAACGCTCTGCTGGAAGGTGACGTTGCCGAAGTCGGAGTTGTTGGCATTGGCAATGGCTCGGCTTTGAATCCTGAAGGCTGGTTTGCCAAACGCGCCACCGTTGTTCCGCCGATTGTTTTGACGGCAAACAAGAGTTTGAAAGCCACGCAAAGTTTCGTCAGTTCGGAGGATAGCGGCTTTGCGGCTGCTGCCAGCCAGGCGATCAACGATCTTTCAAGCAAAGGCGCACAAGTCATTGTAGTCAGCGAAGCTTTTGGTGTTGACCAAACTGAACGCGAAACTCTGGTTGCCGAACAGGCCAGAGCTTTTGGCTTGTTCGCAACCACCGGCCACGAAGTCAGCTCGCTGTACGGGTTGCGAGTTCGCACTCGGACGGCGGTTATCAACGCGGCCATCCTGCCGAAGATGATCGAAACCGCAGAGATGACCGAAAGCTGCGTGAAGGGAACCGGCATCGAAGCTCCGCTGATGATTATGCGTTCTGACGGCGGAGTGATGAGCGTCGGCGAAGTTCATCGCCGCCCGATTTTGACTATGTTGTCGGGGCCGGCGGCTGGGATTGCCGGAGCTTTGATGCACGAACGGGTTTCCGACGGCATCTTCATCGAAGTCGGCGGAACCAGCGCGGACATTTCCGTGATTCGAGACGGTTCGCCAGCGACTCGGCCAGCGCGGTTGAACGGTCATCGAATGTATCTGAACACGTTGGATGTTCGGACACTTGGAGTTGGCGGCGGCAGCATGATTCGAACGACGGGAATTGATCCTAACTTTGCCATCCCGGATGTTGGGCCGCGCAGCGCGCACATCGCCGGACTTGGTTATGTTTGCTTCGCAGAGCCGGAAGAGCTGGCCGATGGCACTGTTGAATTCATTCAGCCGACGTCGGGCGATGCAGCAGATCACGTAGTCATTCGCGGTGTGAGCGGTAAGCGATACGCGCTGACGACGACTTGCGCCGCAAATCTGCTCGGTTACGTTGAACCGGGACATTTTGCTTATGGCAATGCCGAATCCGCCAGAATCGCGTTTGAGAAACTGACGGCAGATTGCGGAGAACACGTGGCAAAGCAAGGGGCCGAGGCGGTGCTAAATCTTGCCTGTCGCAAAATCGCTGCGACGATTGAAGAGCTGATTGCCGAATATCAGCTTTCGCGCGATCAAGTAGTTTTGGTTGGCGGTGGAGGCGGTGCTGCTTCACTGGTTCCATACACGGCTAAGCTGATGGGATTGGAGCACCGCATAGCCCGCAACGCCGAAGTTATTTCTCCAATCGGTGTAGCAATGGCGATGGTGCGCGACACGGTTGAGCGGAACATCGTTGATCCAACGCCTGAGGACATTTTGAAAGTCCGCCGCGAAGCCGCCGAAGCTGCCATTGCTGCTGGAGCCGTCGCCGATTCCATCGAGGTTCAGGTTGAAGTAGACAAGCGCCGGAATCTGGTTCGCGCCACGGCGATGGGCACGACCGAGCTTCGTCGGCGCGATGAAGAGCAAACGGTTTCCAGTTTCGACCAATGCCGCGAAGCCGCTGCGCGTTCAATGCGAGTTTCGCCTGACGCTGTGAAATTGGCGGCGGAAACTTCCGGTCAGCTTGTTTTCACCGCCGAACAGCGGACGAAAACCTTTTTTGGTTTGTTCAATTCGCGGCGAGAAATGCTGAGAGTGGTTGATCGAACGGGCGTTGTTCGTTTACAACGTGAAGCGGCGCGTATCGGCGCCACAACTTTGGGAAAGATAAAAGATGAATTGACGCGAGTGGTTGACGCTCTGACGGATTATGGCGATGCTGGTCGTGCAATTCCCGACATCTTCGTCTTGTATGGAACGCGTCTGGCCAACTTTTCAGGCTTGGCAGAGTTGGATCAAGTCCTGGCGTTGGCTGAAGTTGAATTAAAATCACTGGATACGACGACAAAATTAGTAGTTATTGCCTGTCCCAAACAGGTTTAACCGAAGAGTTATGTTTGCAGTTAAGTTAAGCATTAAGTGGTTTCAAGCGTTGGCCTCCGGGTTGATAGTGACGGCTTTGGTTGGCGTCGTTGCCACCCAATCGGTTACGAATATTTCCGATCCGGTTAGGCTTGCCAGCGCCGCTCGCGCCAAAGGTTTGATACGGCAATCACGCGAAGCCGCCGGATTCGAATCGCCTGCAGGCGGAATCCAGACGCTGGCTTTCAAGGCTCAGACCGAGCGATTTATCAAATACTTCAGTGTTCAGTCTCCGACCAAAGTTGTCGAAACCGACAAAAGGCTATCCGGCAAAATAGACGCTGAATTTTCGATGCCTGACAAGTTTCGATTGAGAACCAAGACCGACACTCTTTCCGGTTTTGACGTGTCGTACACTGAAATTCTGAACGGCGATCTGGCTTGGCGAAACCCGCCAATGACTGTTCGTTCTTTTGGTTCGGATCGCAGAGTGATTGACGTTGGCGACGTTGAACGAACCATGTTGATGCAGACTCGCACGGCCAAGCAACAAATCGCCCTTTATACGCTTGGTTGGTTGATGCAAACCCCTTCTTCGGTTCCGGTGGAGTTTAGTTACGGCGGCGTCTTCGACGTTGAAGGCCAGAAATGTGACGCGATTGTTGTGGAAGGGCAGGAAGGATTTCACAACGTTCTGCTGTTGGATCAGAAGACGCGATTACTGACAGGAGTCGCGATTGTTTTCTTTGATTCGATACGAGAAACAGTGATTCCCGAAGTTACTGCGTTGGATCGTCGCTTTATACGGGAAACGTATATGCGGGCCAGGCACGAGCGTATGGCGAGAACCAAGCCGCCTCAACGCCATGAGGTGTTGTGGCGTTTTATGGATCACAGCGCCATTGGCGGCGTCACTCTGCCTCACAGAGTAAAGATCACCCTGGATGACCGTCTTATTGAAGAACTTACAATCAACGAATACAAAATAAACCAGCCAATCAATCCAAAAAGATTTGAAGGTAAACCCGAGGTTAAATACTGATACAGAGGCACGGTACAGATGAAACTTACAGCCGTTCAGGATTTTACTTCGCTCAGCGAACTGCTTCGCCTTTATGGTGACGCGGACGAGATTGTCTTCAAAAGCCATTCTGAACTCAGCGAAGCCGAGATTGCAGAAGCCTGTCGTGAAGGGCGCTGGTTGGCGAATCGTTTACGACTCAGAAATGGATCGAAGACAGTCGAAGAGATTGCGGCTGGTTACGGCTGCCAAATTGTTCATGAAGCTTGGCAAGTAGCTGAAGGCAAGATTGTTTTTCTGGGTGAATGCGTGTTGCGACAGGAAACTGGCGCGATGATTCGTGTCAATATAGACGCCGTAAAAAACCTGGCGGAATTGATGGCGCAATGGGCTGATGAATCTGAGCGGCAATGGTTCGTCGAAGCGAAGATTGCCGAAGTCGTTATCGCTCACGAGTTGTTTCACCTGATTGAGCAGCGGCAGTATTCAACAGTTGCCGAATTGGCGGCTCACGCTTTTGCGCGAACGATGACTGAGTTGCCGTTTTCGCCGCTGCTTTACAATGCACTTTTGATTCGACTGGCAACTGGAAAAAAGGCTTTAACAATATGAAATACTTTTTGGGAATTGATGGCGGGCAGAGCCACACGACGGCGCTGATTGCCGACAGCAGCGGAAGGATTCTTGGCCGAGGCGGTGCCGGGGCCTGCAATCACACACGCGAACCAGGCGGACGAGAACGACTGATTGCAGCGGTCACCCAATCGGTCGGCGAAGCCTTGGCAGATGCCGGATTATTGAAGACACAGCCTAAAGGCGGAATTACGAGCGTGCTTAACTTCAAATTTGCCAGCGCGCATCTGGCCATGTGTGGCGTGCCTGAATACAAGATTGAAATCGTCAACGAATTGCTGCGCGCAGATCATTTGGTGGTCGGACACGATGCTCCGGGGGCGTTGGCTGGAGCCTTGGCTGGTGGTGAAGGTGTTATTGTTTTGGCCGGAACAGGTTCGGTGGCTTGCGGGGTTACGCGAGCTGGACAGTTAGCCAAAATAGGCGGGCACGGATACATGTTCAGCGATGAGGGCAGTGCGTTTGCCATCGCCAGCGATGCTTTGGGTTTGGCGTTGGCCTTTGAAGATCGCGGAAATCCTGGAGCCTTGAACAAAGAGTTGCTGGCGCATTTCAAACGTCCAGACCTGAAAACCATTGCCGAAGATTTTTACGCCGGTCAACTTTCTCGCGACCGTTTGGCTTCGTTTGCGGCGAAAGTCGGAAAGCTGGCAAATCGCAAAGACCCGGCGGCTGTCGAAATTATGGATGTTGCAGGGGAGGCTCTGGCCGAAATGGCCATTGCCTGCGCAAACAAGCTTGGGTTGCAACAAGGGAGGATTTCTTTTGGCGGCGGCGTATTCAAAAACCGAGCGATTTTACAGGTTTTTGTCGAAATAGTGATGGCCGAATTGCCTGACGTCGAAATAGTCATACCGAGGTTCAGCCCTGAAGTCGGCGCTCTGTTACTGGCATATTCTCAGGCTGGAAAAAAAGTTACTCCTAAATTGCTTGCCAACATCGCTGAAACTCAAAAGCAATCTGCCGGGCAGGCCAGCAAGCAAAAACGATGAATGTTGACATAGAAAAACTTCGCGGGGGGCTGGTGGTTTCCTGTCAGGCTGCGAAAGGCTCTCCGCTTTGTGACGCTCAAATAATCGCAGCGTTGGCTTTAACCGCCGAGCAGCACGGGGCCGCAGGTGTTCGTATAAACTCGGCTGAACACATTGTCGCGACGAAACTTCGTGTCAGTGTCCCCATTATCGGAATCGAAAAAGTCGTCACTCCCGAATCCGAAGTTTACATTACCCCGACTTTCGATGTGGCCAGCCGCTTGGCAGACGTTGGAGCGAATATCATTGCGGTGGATGCGACTTTCAGGCCGCGACCTCAGGGTGAACGACTGGAAGATTTGATACGCCGAATCCAGCAGGAATTACGACTGTCAGTGATGGCCGATGTGGCAACTTTTGACGAGGGGTTACGTGCGGCGGATTGTGGAGCCGAAATTGTTGCCACGACACTGTGCGGGTACACAGCGGAAAGCCGCGGCGCTCAACTGCCTGCGTTTGATCTGTTGGCAAAACTGGCAGGCAAGCTGAGGTTGCCGCTGATTTGCGAAGGGGGAGTTGGGTCTCCTGAACAGG